>JBHBDS010000066.1:0-8581 GCA_041784625.1 Filifactoraceae bacterium | reverse complement strand
TTTTTTGCATAGAAAAAGACAACCTTTTGGCTGTCTTAAAAATAATGCTATATTCTTTTTTTGTACTCACATCAAAGCAGTTTTCTTTCCCTTATTCTTCCCTTATTTCTGGGAAGCTATCATTTTCTTTCCCTTGATTTTTCCCTTGATATCGTTTTAAAATAACTTGCAAGGGTATTACTTTTTACAAAAATACTTGGTAGGCTCACCCATTAAAATTTGCGTAATATCAAGGTTTCTCAAGGATTAAATGGTATACTATGATGGATAACGAAACAACATATTTTATGCTAATTCAAATTCAGATTTTTTCTTCGAATTACAGCAATTTTCAGCTATATCCTTTTCTTAGTAAAAGTACATAAAGGTCGGATCGACATATTGTACATTGGTTGCGATGAGTTTGTTCTCTCCGTCTTTATGAACATACAGATCGCCTTTCATATAGTCTTCGTCGAGATTTTTCATATAGAAAATGGTTTCTGCTTGGTTCGTCATTGCCTTGGCAACCTCATCGTCGATAAAAATATTTTCTCCGTCTTTGTAGAGGAAGAGTTTGCCGACGAATCCCCTCTCTTCGGATTGCCTGTAGAGAATTTCCGCTCGGTCATTGCTCGTCCAATACGGGAACGCATTTTCCGCAATGACTTTTCCGTTTAATACAATATTTCTCTCTATATTGCTTCCAATGCCTTGCATCAAAATCTCTCTCGACAGATTCACGAGCATAGTAGCATCGAGATCTCTTTCGGTAACATACAGCAAATCACCGTTCTCATAACTTCTGAGCCCATGTGGATATACCCACTCTTGGGCTAGCTGTGGTTTACCTGCGCTGTCCCCAATCGAAATTTCGTATAGATCTTGGTGGAAAACCGGCTCCATCTCGCCAAAGAAATAGTAGAGCGTCTTGCCATCTGCAGAGAACACAAAGGACTTCGATGTGGAATTACCCAAATCGGATTCGATTTTTTGCGCCTCAGCACCCTTTGCAATCATCGGCATACTCGCTAGCTCCAGAATATCTTGCACCATATTCTCCATCGAGTGCCATTGGTTCGCTTCTGATAGTCGCACGGAATTTGTCGTATGATCAAACGAGGAGAACGCAATCATCGGCTGCGCTTTGGACACAGCATACTGCCGTAAATCTCTTAAATCCGACGAGATTGGCGAAAGATATTCTGCAACAAAATGTTCTTTCTCTCCATCGTAGTAATAAAGCTGTAGATTGTCTGTAAATACACCACTGCCTCTTTCCATTCTGGCTCTGAAATCATCACGCAAATTTTTAGCATCCGATCGATTGAACTCAGCAAGTGCGATTCGGTACTCTGCCCACTCGACCTCGTCCGCATTCACATCTGGAAAATCGGGTCTTGCCACCGATTCATACTTTTCGTCTTGCTCTACCATATCATCGTTGAGAAAATCAAATTCCTCTACTACGGATGCCCCTCGAACAACACGCATAAAATACATTTCACCCGAATCATATATTTGAATAATTCGATATACATCGTCTGCGATAACTTTTCCTTCGCTACCGAAGATTCGATGACCCACTTCGCCCTCTGCAAAGTAGTAATATTCAGTCAAATCTGGATCATGCTTCACCGGGGACATAAATTTGTCCCCCACTTGGAAGCGATTTTTCCCAATTTCTTGTTCAAAGGTTACCGACTTTTCTCCATTATTTTCGCTATAGATCAGACGTTTCCCATCTTTGGACATTGTAAAGGAGAAAGCCGTATCCGATAATTTTTGCGTTTTTGATTTTTGGATATCAAAATGATAGATGCCGCCTTGCTCTGCAACATAGTTTACGATCTGACCATTGCTGCTCACGTTGTACTCGCTGACTTCATCGGCAATCTTTTTCGCATCAGACAATTTTCCGTCGCTCAGCACGTCACGATAATACAGCGTGCCAAAAAAATCGCCTATGCCAGAAATCTCTTTGTAAAAAATTCTTTTCTGGTTGTCCGATATTTTGAAATTGTATTGAAAAGTAGTCGCCGCGCCAAAGTTGGAATCGTCAAAAGGCTCGGTGTTGAGCTGAGTCGCATCCTCACTTCCCATTGTTTGGAAATAGATGAGTCCCTCTTTTTCGTACATTACATAATCCAGCGGCGCAGTTTCGCCATCCGAGACAGATGAAGGACTGCATCCAGACAGAATCATCATCAGCGCAATTGTCCATAACAAAAACTTTTTCATCTCCAAACTCCTTTCCGAAAAAACTTCTACTAATACTAACGTTAAATCAAGTCAATTTATTGCAAGAAAAAAGAATTTTTTACAGTTTTTTTACAAAGCTAACAAGCTCTCTCTTTATTGTTGATTGTTTTTTGCGTCAATCCATATTTACAACGAGTTGTTTCCAAAAAATCTCTTTTCTTTCTCAAATAGGTGTCTTCTAATATTATTGTAGAGAAAATTATATAGTCAGTCAATATTTGTAACCGTATTGTCAACATTTTGCAAAACAAAACCTCTCTGCCACGACAAAGAGGTATGCCTTAGAACGACTGTTTTCTTTTTTTCTTCTTGCGGAAAATCGCTCGGTAATCGATATTCGTGTTCATCACTAATATCGAGAGCATAATCAATCCTCCACCGAGGAAGTTGATCGCATTGGCTGGTTCTTTGAGAATAAACGCCGAGATCAAAATCGATACGACGAGCTCCACCGAAGTGATGACGCCGAGTTTGGATATCTGAATGTTGTGGAGCGACGGAATGTAGAGCCCATACGGAATCGTCGAGGCAATCAGTCCGAAGAGCGTAATCACGCCGAGCACATTCCAGCGAATCGGTTCTCCAATCAGCTGCCATGGCTTGGCAAATGGCACGAGAAATAATGCGCCAAACAAAAAACTGTAGATCACGATGGTAAACGGATTGGTTTTTCCCGAAGTTTTTTTGCTGATAACTGGCATGAGTGAATACGCGAGCGATGCGAGCAATCCCATCACGATTCCAAACAAATTTGCCTGCAGTGCCGACAAATCGCCGCCTGTTGCGCCGAGAATCGAGCCAATCAAACAGATGATGACGGCGACGATTTTTTTGTTCGACGGTTTTTCCCGATAAATCACTGTGCCGAAGATAAACATGATGACGATCGAAAAATATAATAGAACGACCGAAGTAAATGCGCCGACATATTTGATTGCTGAGAAGTACGCAAGATTAAAAAAACCTTGCGAAATCACTCCGATGAGTGCGCATTGTTTCAGTCCCTCTCGGCTGACTTTTAGCACAGACGGATTTTTGAAGGCAAAAAATATTACCATAATCAGCACGCCCGAGGTCAGGCGAGAAAGTGAAATCATCTCAGGACTAAGCGAAAAACTCTCGAGCGTTTTGCCAAAAAGCCCCAGCGTTCCCCAAAAAATTCCTGCCAATGCAATTTTTAAATAATTCTTCGTCGTAGTGTTCATAGTCATTCCTTCCCATTTTATCCCAATAATAGAATACCACCAAAGTTTTTTTTGCGAAAGGGGTAGACGCAAGAATATTTATTGCGTAAAATGAATTTTAATAGGGTATAATCACCGTGGTTAACTGTCAAAAAACTTTTTCAACATTCCCTGTTAGAGAATGAAAATTTTTAGGTAACTAAAAAATATTTCTGCTTGAAAAGGAAAATCTTCAAGAGCAAGTATGGAGGGTATATGAGAAAAATTCTTTTGTTGGCGCTTTCTGCGCTGTTGATTGTCGGAACAGTCGGATGCGAAAAATCTCCATCCAAAATTACACTCGATCCGAAAAATCCTGTTGTAATTCAATTCGCCACCTACTATAATGATGTGCATCTTGCGCATATCAAGCAAATGGTACGTGAGTTCAACGAAGGAATTGGTGCGGATGAAGGAGTTTATGTCGAAGTTGTCGGCTCTGGCTCCATTGCTGAGACCAATCAAATGCTGCTGGACTCTGCCAATGATATGCCTGGAAGCGCAGATTTTCCAGATATTTTTATCTCTTACAAAGGCGTAGTGCTCGAGTTCAAAAACAAAAAGCCCGTTGTGGATTTTCGAAAATATTTTTCGCAAGAAGAACTCGATCAATATCTTCCAAATCTTCTCCAAATCGGATGTTTTGAGGGAGAAGACGGGAAAATTTCGATGCTGCCAATGGTCAGCTCCACTTCGATCGCCTTTTTGAACAAAACGGACTTTGACCTCGTAGCGCCCGAGATTGGCGCAAGCGAAAAAGATTTGACGACCTATCAAGATATTCTAAAAATTGCCGAAAAATATTATAAATACACCGATGCGATGACCGATGTGCCGCATGATGGTCTTGCGTTTTTGGGCGTTGACTCGCCTGTTGGGCAAGTGTTCTCGATCTACAAAGCGATGGGCAAAGACATCGTGGAATACCAAGACAATATTGCAAAGCTCAACTTCGATAAGGATTTTGCCAAATTGATGTGGGATACATTCTATGTCCCTACGCTCAAAGGTTACATCACCAAGAACGGAAGATTTTCTTCAGAAGATTTTCGCACAGGAAAAATTCTGTTGTCATGCGCACCGACATCTGGCGCATCATTTCACTCAAATCATGTGATCGATCACCACGGGGAGCATGAAATCGAAATCAAAACATTATTCAATCCCGAGATGAAAGGGCATAATACGCTTTCGATTCATCAGGGCGGCGGAATTTTTATTGCGCAGAGCACGGAAGTTCGTGAATATGCGTCCGCACTATTTGTAAAATGGATCACCAACAAAGAAAACAATTTCGACTTTTCCATCACCACGTCATACATTCCCGTGCGAGTGGATAATACGGACCTTCAATTGATTCAATCAGAGCTCGAGAAAAAAGAGGTTGACTCAAAAATTGCATCGGCAATCATCACATCGATTCGCCAAACGATCGAGCGTGAATCCTATGTGCCGCCGAGTGTCATCGGATACGAAAGCGTGCGTACGCTCGTCAACGATGAATTTTCAATCACTGCACAACAGCAGCGCAACGAACTTTTGGAAAAAGCACAGCAAGGCCAAGACTACGACGAACTGCTAAAGGAGGCTACTTCTGAATCCAGTTTCGAAAAATGGTACGTGAATTTGCATCAACGACTCAGTGATGCATTGCTATAAAAACAAGGGATGATTATGGAGAACAAACAAAGACCCAATGCAAAAAAACGAAAGCATCGTATATCGACAATTGTTGCGATATGCTTTCTTTCCATACTCATCGCCCAATTTCTAATCATTGTGATGAACTTTATGTTGTTCCGCACCGATGACAAGTTGAACAAGAACTCTTATTCTTTCTACTTGCAAAAAGCGGATACGATAAGCAAAGATATTGAGCGTGCTATGGTTGATCTATGGTCCAACGAGAGACATCTTGAGTCAATCAGTCGCGCTATGAGAGTGAAATACTTTGCTCATCTGGCAGAACAAACAGAACCTGCATTTGATTCGGATTTGGCGGAGATGCTCATTAATACGCTTCACGCAATGAAAGTGTCGGGCGCTTTTGCCGTGTTCAATTCCGTCGATCCAAGCCATAACATTCGACAAGTTCTGCACTTCAAAGACACAAATCACAATACTTTGTATTCTAAAAAATCGGAGCTGATCATGGCAACGGGCGATGCAGCGATTGCTCATCAGCTGGGCACGCCCCTTTCTTCCGATTGGTCGCCTTTTATCCACAGTACCCACGACTCCATCTATATGAAAGCGATGAGTCTTGCCGAGCAGCAGGCTCGTTCAAATAACTTCCAAGGTTTTTGGCTGTCTCCTGCCTGCACGGAGCCGCTGGAAGAGCGATCGATCTACTACATTCAACCGCTGGTTCATCCAAAGACACATGAAGTGTACGGAATCATTGGAACCGAAGTCAATCTTTTTATGATCAACGATTTGTTCCATTACTCCACCATTTCCGAATCGGGCGCTGGCGAACTTTTGCTCGTCAGCTCAATATATGACAAAGAAGGACATTCGCAATGGGATGTGATCACCGCAAAAGGCCCACTGCTCCAGCGATATGTTAGCGACTACTCTTTTGTTGCACAAAAAAAATACAATCCATATTACGACACCAATTATTCTGTAAAAGATAATTCATACATCTATGAAATCAATCTGCCGAACGGAAAGCAGTTGGTTGGTATCCAAAGGCAAGTTCGATTGGCAACTGCTGATTTAGAAAAATATTCCAAGCTGTGGTATCTGATCGCTGTGATCGATCGAGATGATATTGAAGCGCATGCAAAAAGTTTGATCTCAAGCTTGACGCAGCTACTCTTTATCTCTTTGTTGATGGGACTGTTTGTCATCGTAATCGTCACCAGGCTCATTACGCATCCATTCCATTCGCTGACAAAGAGCATCGAAAAATTGTTCAACGACAGCTCCTTGGAAAATTCGATTGAGCACATTGAGCCGCTCAACATCGTCGAGATTGATGAACTCACCGACACGATCGAAAAACTTTCGGTCCAGTTGATCCGAAATTCACGCAAGTTCCGCAAAATTTTTGAAACAGCGGATGTTCCTTTTGTCGCAATCGAGACAAATTTCAACGACAAAGCGGTTTACAAACTCGGCAAAATTTCAAAAATTCTCCCAGGCTGCATTGAAAACGAACAAGAGGAAGTGGTGCTCGACATCGAATATTACCAAAACTGGGTGCGAGATTTTCTCGACCACTGCGAGCGCATCGAAAGCAACTACAATCCGCTCACAAGAACACAGAGCGAAATCATCAAAAAAGTTTGGAAAGACAAAACCTATTATCTCAAAACCATCACCAAGTCGGTGGACAATTATGATTTGAACGTTGACAATCTCACCACTTATGCTTCACAAGAACAAAATCCGGTGATTCTGCAAATTCTGATGGATCGAACCGACGAAGTAGAAGAGCAACTCAAAATCAAACAAGAACGTGACCATGATCCACTGACTGGATTGCTCAACCACTTCTCTTTTGAAGAAACCGTCTCTGGTTATCTCAAAGCAAATTCGCAGCTCAATCTCAAGGCAGCGATGGTCATGTGGGATTTGGACAACCTCAAATATGTGAACGACACCTATGGACATGATCACGGGGACAAGTATTTGCAACTCGCTGGCGATATGCTCCGTGAATTGCAAGACGAGGGCGCAATCGTGGCGAGAGTATCGGGGGACGAATTTTTCGCCTTTATCCCGTACACGACCAATCCGCTGGATGTTCGAGCAAAGGTCTCGAGAATCCACAGCAAATTGTTTGATTCGGTGCACGAGATCACCGAGACAACCAAAATCCGTATGCGAGCAACCGCTGGGATCACTTGGTATCCTGAGGATGCTTCCGATTACAAAGAGCTTCGAAAATTCGCCGACTTTGCGATGTATACCGCAAAACACACACGCAAAGGAAGCATTTGCGAGTTCAATCGAACCTTGTTTGAGAAAAACTACATTCTTTTCTCCGGGAAAGAAGATTTGGACCGACTCATCGAGGAAAAACAAGTGCGATTTGCGTTCCAACCGATCGTGTGCACTCGGACGGGCGAAGTATTCGGCTACGAGGCGCTGATGCGTTCTTCATCCAAAAACATCAATTCGGTGTCCGACATCTTGCGATTGGCAACGGCACAATCTCGTCTGGTCGATATCGAAAAGCTGACTTTCAGCGAAGTATTGCGTATTTATGAGCATAAATTGGAACAATTCGGCGACAGACATCTTTTTATCAACTCGATCCCAAATGTGACGATTCAGGCGGACGATTTGCATCTGCTGCTCGATCAATACGGCGGGCATTTCCAAAAGGTGATTGTCGAGCTCATCGAAAACGAAGTGGCGGATGATGATGCGATGGAAGTCAAAAAATTTGTGCGTAGAAAATACAACTGCAAACTGGCAGTGGACGATTATGGCACGGGTTATGCGACAGACTCACAACTGCTGATTGTCAATCCGGACTTTGTCAAAGTAGATATGACGCTCATCCGAAACATCCATCAAGACAAGGAACGCCAAGCGATGCTCGAAAATATCGTGCGATACTGTAAAGAGCATCACATCAAGGTCATCGCTGAGGGCGTCGAAAATGCGTCGGAACTCGCTGTCGTCATTCCAATGGGTGTGGATTTTGTCCAAGGATATTATATCGGCATCCCGAAATACGACATCGAAGACATTGAAGAGGATAAAAAATCCGAAATCATCTATCTCGGCAGCGTTCATGCAAAGAAAAAATAAATTCTCGGCTAAATGATATGCCAAGAAATGGATACAGCAAAAACGGACAAATTCGTCCTTCTTGACAGCGAATGATTACGCAAAACAACGATCTCAAAAAACTTAGATCAAAAATACTTTTGAAAAAATTTGGCTAGCAATGCATCTCGCAAAGCTAGCCCTTTTTGTTGTTCTTATTATTTGATTTGCTGCAAAAATATTAAATCTCGTGGCTGTTTCGTCTTCCACAATACCTCTTCCCTCTTGTTACACCAAATCATTGACGGCGATATACAGACCAACATAAAATTCTTTGACAAAAAGTGGCGCCAATTTTTGCACCCACAGTTCTCGATTCTCTTTGATGT
>JBHBDS010000065.1:0-24147 GCA_041784625.1 Filifactoraceae bacterium | reverse complement strand
GCTGGCGCACCAAAAACAGGCGTCGGCTCAAACCGAGTTCTTCTCGAGCAGTCGATCGCAAGAGTGGCAGAAAAAATTTCAGCAAGAACAAGCGATCGTATGATAAGCAATCAAGCAGTTGCGATTCTGCCGACCTTGACAAAAAAATCCAAGCGAAAAGAAGACGAAATCGCATAAAAATTGCTAGCAATGCAAGCGTAAGAAAGAGCTTTGCATAACAGTAACTTGCATAACATTGCTAGCGGTTGCCAGCATAATAAGATAACTTGCTTAAAGCAACTATCATAAAAAAATGTTAGCATTGCTGGCGTAAAAAAGAGCAATAATATCGTTCGAGCAAGGAATATGAATAAAAGGATCACCAAAAGTTAGTGTAAGACTAATGATTGGGGATCCTTTTTTGTGCAGAAAATTTTGGAAAAAATAAAATGGATGCAAGGAAAATGCACAAACGGAATTTTGATAGGAAAGGGAGAAAACAATGGAAAGTATTTTGCAAAAAAGAGGGGAAAGTACAAGAAGAATTTCGAAAAATGACGAAGAGATTTTATTCAAATCCATATTATGAAAAAATTTAGAGCACAATTGGAGCAATAATCCGCGAGTTATAAAAATAATTTCAAAAAAATTTCAATCCGCCAATTAATGAAGTTCACAAAAATAGAATCGTGAAAAAAGTTTAGAATTTCAATATTTTTTTGCGTGAAACAATATAATTCTTTTGTACTATTTGTTTTTTTCGACAAAAAATGCGTGTGACGACTTACAATCTCTGTGTTACAATAAAAAAATCCGAGGGTATGAATGTTCTGGAAGAAATTCGAATTCAAAATTCGGATGATTTACTAATAACACTTTCGATAAAACTCAACAGAAATTTTCAGCGTGTCTGCAAAATTTTTTGAAGAGTGACATCCATTGATAGATGATTCGACAAATTTTTCGTCGAAAAGAAAGAGAGGGGAAGGTATGAACAAAAAAAGAAAATGGGTCAGCGCATTGGCGGCGGTACTTTTGGTGCTCAATGTTTTTGCACCAAGCACTTGGTCCTTTGCAGAGGGCACGGAGTATACTGTTGAGACCGCAATAGCAAAAGGAATTTTGCCATCGGACGCATCAAAGCCGAGCTTCAAGTTAATGCAAAATGGTTCGGAAATTGCTCCAGAGGGGTCAATCAATGTGAATGAAATTCTCGATATTGTCATCGATGATTTGAACATCAAATTGTATGATATTGCTTCGGATGTTCATCTTATTGAACCAGGGGACAGTTTGAAAATTTATTTCGATAATAATTTGAAACTGAAAGAAGAGATAAGTGCCTCTAAGAAAATTGGGGATGTAGCAACAGTTACGTATGGCGAAGATTCGCATGGGATTTATGCGCTTATAACTTTTACTGCAGCAGCAGATGTGCTCCAGAGTACAGGCGAAGTTGATACAAGCATCTCGACGTCGATGGAGATTGCTGACGACGCACTAGGCGAAATTACTCTTTGGGGAAACAACTACACAAAAATAAAACTTCCACCAGCAAGAGAATACGTCGGAGCAAAAAGCGGGATTGTGGATATTTCCACACAAACAGTTACTTGGACAGTTGAGGTTTCTGCAAAAAGAAAATCAGATGGCACTGCAACAAGTTTGGCAGGGGCTACTTTTTCAGATGTTTTAGACTTGAACACAGTTGGGTTATACAAAAACAATAGTTTTGCGGTAAAGCTCAGTACGGAAACAGATGCGAAAGCAATTACACCTGAATATTCAAGCAATACATTGAGCTATACTTTCCCGATGGATACAGAGGCCACTTCAGCGCTCATTACCTTTGTAACGGAAATCCCAGATTCAAAATTCTTCACGCATAACGAATCGGGACAAAACTACAATGGCCAAAATATTTACAGTGATGTGATTATTAGTAATACAGCTCATATTTTTGAGGATAGCGAGCAAAAAGCTACGATATATGGAGAAGCAAAGTTCAAACCAGTCTGGATTTCAAAATACGGGGATTCAAATACCAACGGATTTGATCTAGGTTCGAGCACCGTGTTGCATATTACTTGGTATATCACAGTAAATCAAGAAAATATTACGATGACCAATGCAAAGGTAACGGAGAAATGGCCAGACAAATTGACTTTTATCAAGTCCGTGATTCAAGAGAAAGTTGCG
Source organism: Filifactoraceae bacterium (assembly GCA_041784625.1). Taxonomy (GTDB): domain Bacteria; phylum Bacillota; class Clostridia; order Peptostreptococcales; family Filifactoraceae; genus JAUNKE01. The sequence continues at coordinate 21,969 of JBHBDS010000065.1, read as the reverse complement.
GGAGAGTGGACAGATGTTGTTGGCACAGAGTCGACGATTTTTACTGGCGTATTTGACCTTGGGTCGATTGATACGGAGCGAAGAATCAAAATTCTTGCAAAAGGACCTGACAGCTCTGCGCAAGCAGTATACACAAATACAGCAGAACTGACTTTTGCTGAGAATGAAAGCGAACCAATTTCTTCCACTGACGTGGCGCATGCTGGCATAAATATTTTGTCCAAGAGACCGAATCAAAGCATAAATGACAAAAATGCATTAGAGTGGAAAGAAGATGGACTATATGGGAACTGGGAAGTACTTGTTCATTCAGCGGAAGACAAGTTAAACTCCAACGGAAATAATAAAGTTTTCGATATTTTCTATTACGAGCACAGCGTAACTGGAAGTGAAAAAAGCATGAAGAAGCAAGCTCTCGATCTTACGGATAGCAGCTTAACATTTGATCCAGAGCTTCCATCGGAACTAAAAGGAAGAACAGAACGCCTAAAAGGGCTATCTACACAAGATTATCAGGCAATCGGACAAAAGCTTATTGAGGACAATTACAGCTATTTTTCGAACAGCTCGAGTGTTAACGTAAATTATTTGACACCAAAAGTGTACAAGATTTATCGTAATGGCATAGAGATCGGACAGATTCTTGAAGTATCGGGATTCAAATCAATCAATGAATGGCAAGGGATTCGATTCCAAACAAAAATTGTCGACCCAAGTTTGCTTTTCCCAAATGAACGAGTTGAGTACAACGAAAAGAAAGAGCCTGTATCAAATGAAAAAGTTATTGTAAGAAACACTGCGATTCTGCTTGACAATGATGTGCAGATAAATTACTCGTCAAATCGACACAACAACGATAATACTACCTTGTACAAAGAGGCGATTCCATATAAAGATGTTCAGGCAGGAGATTATCAAAATAAACATGCGGCAGATAAAAATGCAGCGCAGGCAAGTGCATTCAATCCTCAAGATGGCACAGTGACATTCCGATTGAGTGTAAACGGTAGCGGAAGAAATATTTCGGGAGCAACAGTTTGGAATGGAACAGGATTGGTTCAACTTGGCAAAATTTCGGTAGTGGATTATCTTCCAAAAGGATGGCAGCTTGCCCTAATGGAAGATAATGCGCAATTCCATCTATACCAAGGAGAAATTGCGACTTCAAATCCGAATATTACAAATCCAATGCACATTCAAGCACTTGGAAAAATCAGCACGCCAGAGAATTATGTCACTCTTGCTACAACAACATCATTTGGTGAGCCGAAATTGTCTTTTGAATTTGCAAATTTGAATGCGCCGTATGTAATAATCTTCAAAGCAAAACCAAGTCTTGAGATTATGCAGGATTATCTGAACAAAGTTGCGACAAATAATGAAGGATATAATCAGTATTCGATTGATAAAATTGCGATTGATACAAACAATGTATCGATGGAATCAGCGAACTGGCCTGTTGAAAAAATTATTAAGGATAAACAAAACGTTCAAGTTCCGAGAGATGTTCTAAATAAAACATTTGTGAAGAAATCAGAAGATAGTTCTATCAATTGGACAATTGAATACAAAGGACGAAATGCAGAACAGTTGAAATCAATTGAAAGTGTGGTACTAAAGGACAAACTGTCAACAGCAATTGAATTGCCAATCAACGATAAAAAACAAATCGATCCATCAGCGATTGCGATCGCAGAACACACACTTTCTGTTGACGGGAAATTTATTAACCCAGGAACGCTTCTCTCGAGTGAAGAGAAAATGAAATATGTAAAATATGATAGCGAAACAAGAATTTTGACATTTACTGTGCCGAATGCGTCCAAGAATTACTCTTTTAGCTACAACACGGTAATTCTTGACGCAAAAGATGTAGTGAATAGTGTTGAGTTTGTTAACAACCATGGCTCAACGCCAGCTCCAGTACAAGCGACTGTCAAAATTTCTGGCACGGATATTAATGCGACAATAAAAAAACTTGGAGCTATCTATGTCGAGAAAAAAGGAAAAGAAAGCGCAACTGCGACTGAGACTGCTCCTCTTTTAGATGTTGAATTTGGAGTATACACCACAGATGGCAAATTATTCCGAACGGTTACAACAGATGCCGAAGGAAAGGCGTTTTTGGGTTGGTATATGCCAGGAACGTATATTCTGAAAGAGAAAAAAGTCGATGGCTATGATGCGATTGCTGATATGACGATTGTTCTTTCGAAAGCAGCGGACGGAAAAGTTGTTGTGAAGCAAGGAGAAACTGAGATTTCAAAAGACAAACCGCTAGAAGTGATCAATATCAAATCATCTTCGAACAACGGCGGTGGCAACAACGGCGGAAACAACAACAATAATAACAATAACAGTAACAATAACAACAGCAATAGCGGTGGTGGACCAAGTACGCCGACTTCTCCTGAGGTGATCACGGATCCATCGACGCCAAAATCGGATGGTTCTTCATCGGCTTCGGATCCAGCTTCGGAAGTAATCTCGGATGCGAATGTGCCAAAATCGGATGCAAACATCAATGGTGCGAACAAAAATCCAAATTCTAAGAACGCAAATACAAAAATTGCGGGTGCGCCAAAAACGGGATTGAGCTCTCTTAGTATGGCTCGTGAACTCGTGATGGTAGCAACATCGGGATTGGTCGCATTGCTTGTAGCAGATGAGGTGCTGGCGAGCAGAAGAAAAAAATCAAAAAGGTAGCGGCAAGCTGCCTTTTTTGATACAACAAAACAACCCAGCATGTTTGAGCTGGGTCAAAATGATGAATTTTCTTGGGAGTAAGATTGCATAAATACTTATTGTTGATACACTCTGTTTCCTGAATATATTACTCTTCTCTACTGAGTTCGTGGCGTATTCTAGCGAGGATCATACTGAGCGCAACTTCATTTTTGCCGCCACGTGGTACGATAATATCGGCATGTCGTTTGGTTGGCTCGATAAATTGATCGAACATCGGCTTGACGGTCGAAAGATATTGCTCGATGACGGATTCGATCGTGCGTCCTCTTTTGTTGACATCTCGGGTCAATCGGCGGATAAAGCGAATATCGTCGTCGGACTCGACAAAAATTTTGATGTCCATCAAATCCATCAGCGCTTGGTTCTCAAAAATGAGCAAGCCCTCGACAATAATCACTGGAGCTGGCTCGATGAGGACGGTCTCGTCCGTTCTGGTATAGGTGATAAAAGAATATTCTGGTCGCTCAATTTTTTTGTTTTGCTTCAAGAGCGAAAGATGCTCGACCATCAAATCGGTGTCGAATGCGTTGGGATGGTCGTAGTTGAGCGTGAGTCTTTCTTCAAAGGGAATATCTCGATTGTCTTTGTAATAAAAATCATGCGAGAGAATGATCGAGTTGGGAATGGACAGATTTAGATTTTTTGCGAGCGTGGTTTTGCCAGAGCCGGAGCCGCCTGCCACGCCGATGATTAGAGGTGTTTTCATATTTTCTCCTTTTGGAATCCACGAAAAATTCCTGTCAAAACTTCCTGTGCATAGTCGATTTTATCCAGCATTTCAGATGCGAGTGCAAGTTCGGCTGCTTTGGCATTGTTGTAGGGAACACGGATGATCTTCGCCGAATAATTGGATTTTTCTATCTTGCCGAGCTCGCCTTCGAGCAAGAGATAACTTGCAGCGATCCCATCAAAACTCTGCCCGACGCTCCCGACATTGATGAGATGTCGCCCTTTGGTTTGGTCGATGTGAGCTTTGGCTTTTTTGCAAAAATTCTCGAACGGCAGTAGGGTTTCTCTCAAATGCTTTTCGTGGTATTTGCGATAATAGTTTTCGTCAAAAAAGATTTCGTATGCGTAGTGAATGTCGCCGTAGATAGCGACGTCACTGAGCTGGTCGGGATAATCCGTGCCAAACTCAATCGGCGGCAAAAACATTTCGCTCAAAAGTTGCAAGCTGCTCTGCTCAAACACCCGCTGATAAACATCTCTAGGATGCGCATGGAAAAGTCGTACGAGTCGACCACTGAGGTAAAACTCGATCACATAGCCCATTTTTTCAAAAAGTTCTTTTTGCTCCGTTGAGATACGCTGGCGATAATAGTTGATGGGATATTCGTCGATGTCATTGTGTATCAAAAAATCTTCCCAGTTGCCGAGAATCATTTTGTCGCAATGTTTTTGGCAAAGTGAAATCGCCTCGACGGGCAGTGGCCCTTTGCCGATGATGTCGCCGATACAATAAATGGTGTCGACATCGTTTTGCCAGATATGCGAAAAAACTGCCTCAAGCGCAGGAAGATTGCTATGAATATCGGAAATAATTGCTATACGTGACATAATACACTCCAAATCAATACTTTCTCGTGGTATAATTATATCACAGCGAGCGGCATTTGTTTTTATTTGGCAAAAATTCGTTGGTTGTTGCTCAAAATATTTGCCCGGAAAAACAGTATGAACTGAAAAATAGCAGGTTGAATTGAAAAAATACAATACGAACAGAAAAAAACAAAATGAACTAAAAAATATTGACATGAATTGATAAAAACAATTTGGTCGATAAAAACAAAATCATTGGATAAAAAACATTATTAGTTAATAATAATACGCTTGATAATAAATGTGGGGTGAGATTGTGGAGACTTTTCAAATCATCGAGATAATTTTTTTGGCAGTGATTGCGGTGGGAATCCTGCTTCTTTTGCTGAGAAAAAATTTGGCATCCAAAGAGGAACTGAGTCGATTGCAGAGTGATTTGCGAGAAGAGTTTCTCCATTCTCGGATGGAATTATCCAGCAGCATCAAGCAGGCGATCGACTCGCAGAACAAAATTTTTCAGGGCGAGGCGCTGGAGAGTGAGAAAAAACTGGAGAACATTCGCTTGACGATGGAGAACAAACTCGCTGCGATTCAGTCGGACAACAATCTGAAGATGGAGCAGATGCGTGAGATGGTGGACAAGCGGTTGCAAATCACGCTGGAGAATCGGATTTCGGATTCGTTCAAATTGGTGAATGATCGATTGGAACAAGTGTATCGTGGGCTTGGAGAGATGCAAAATCTAGCGGTTGGCGTTGGCGATCTCAAAAAAATCATGTCCAATGTCAAAACTCGTGGGATGCTTGGCGAATTGCAGCTGGCATCGATTTTGCAGGAGATTCTTGCGCCAGAGCAGTATGAGGCGAATGTTGCGACCAAAAGAGGAAGCCAGAGTTTTGTCGAATTTGCGATCAAATTGCCATCGGAGGATTCTTTTGTCTACTTGCCGATTGACGCAAAATTTCCATCGGACGCATACGAAAAATTGCTCGATGCGTATGAACTCGGCGAAGAGCAAGCAATCGCTAGGGCAAAGCAAGAGCTTGGGATGAGGATCAAGACTTTTGCCAAAGATATTGCAGAAAAATATATCGATGTGCCGAACACGACGGAGTTTGCGGTGATGTTTTTGCCTTTTGAGGGACTTTATGCCGAGGTGATTCGGCTCGGGCTTTTTGAAGAAATTCAGCGTAAATACAAGGTGACAATTGCTGGGCCAACGACGATGGCGGCACTGCTCAACTCGCTTCAGATGGGATTTCGGACGCTGGCGATTCAAAAAAGATCGTCGGAAGTGTGGGAGATTCTCGCATCGGTCAAGGCAGAGTTTGACAACTTTGAGGGAGTGCTTACGAGCACGCAAAAAAAATTGGAGTCCGTCTCCAGTGAGCTGGACAAGTTGGTCGGTGTGCGCACCAGACAGATACAGCGCAAACTCAAGGATGTGCATTCGTATGAGTACGAAAGTTTGGCAGAATAGGATATCATGTAAACAATAATTTGAATGCGATCGGTATGCTTGTGACAAAGAAGAAAGTAGAGCAGTGAGACATGAGATTTGTTAAGTTCGCATTGATGAAATCAAATGCTCATACAGAAACATTTGGAGAACGGCCATTCGCCAAGCGTTTGTAAAATAGATTGAGAGTTAGCGTAGGGTTTTGGATATTTGTAGTTTGGTTATGGAGGAATATGAGTAGTCATCTTAGTCAGGGGAATGTAAATAAATTGCTGTGGGAACTGAGTATTCCGGCGATGCTTGGGATGTTGAGCAATGCAATTTTTAATGTGGTGGATCGATATTTTGTAGGGAAGATTGATCCGCTTGCGCTCTCGGGCGTAGGAATTACGATGCCGATTCAATTACTACAGATGGCGTTGGTACTGCTTATCGCAAACGGAGCGTCAACGCTTGTCTCCATTCGTTTGGGTGAGCGGCGCAGAGAGGATGCAGAGGGAATTTTGTTTCTTGGACTCAAGTATACATTTTTCTCGATGATTGTATTTGCGACGGTATTTTTGTTGGTACGCAAACCGCTGTTTGAAATGATGTATATTTCCGATGAGGTGATGCCTTTTGCCAAACCCTACATCACGATAATAATTGTCGGTGGAATCATTGGGATTCCAGGTTATTGCATCAACAATTCGCTGCGTTCCATCGGAAAAGCAAAAGTGTCGATGCTCGCCGTGCTCTATTCGTCGTTACTGAATATCGTGCTCGATCCGCTCTTTATTTTTGTGCTTGGAATGGGCGTTGCTGGAGCAGCGATTGCGACGGTGATTTCGCAGACTGCTTTTACTCTCTTTATGATTGTATATTTCTCAAAAAATAAAAAGCTGGATTTGAATTTACGTTGGATTCGAATGGAGAATGAGCTGTCCATCGTCAAGGAGATTTGCATCATCGGCTCGCCGTCGCTTTATGTACAAATTTTGGCTTCGGTCATGAATATGTTCATCAACCGAAATTTTGTTCGCTATGGATCGGATATGGATGTCGCAGCGATTACGATTATCGCAACGATTTTTAGTTTTTATCATATGATTGTTTTTGGATTTGTGCAGGGAAATCAGCCGATTGTCGGATACAACTGGGGTAGCAAACAGTATGATCGGGTACGAAAGGCATTGGAACTCTCCATGCTATATTCGTTCATCATTTCGCTGGCGCTGTTTCTGTTGATTCAAATTTATCCACGATTTTTGGTGTCGATTTTTACAGAGGACGAAACACTGCTTGAAATTGCTTCCAACGGAATTCGAATTTATCTGCTCATGCTGCCATTCATCGGACCACAGACCATTAGCACGCAATATTTTCAGGCAGTCGGCAAGCCAAAGCTCGCAGGATTTCTTTCGCTCCTGCGCCACGGCGTTGTAATCATTCCTGCGGTTTGGATTCTTGCACCGATGTTTGGTGTTCGGGGAATCTATTATAGCAATGTGGTTTCGGATGGGATTGCATCCGTTGTGGCGCTCTTCTTTGCAGCGGCGGAGATCAAGCGGCTGAACCAAATGATTGCAGAACAAGGGGATTTTGCATAATATGAAATAAAAAGCTAGAGTTCATCGAAAACGATGTGCCCTAGCTTTTTTGCAACTATTTGGTGTAGTTATCGAAATATCCTTGAATATAGATTACTGGCGTTCCTTTGTCGCCGCTACCTGATGTGAGGTCGCACAGCGATCCGAGCAAGTCAGTGAGTCGTCGTGGTGTTGTTCCTTGCGATGCCATATTTCCTGTGAGGTCAGCGCTCTTGTTGTTGATATATTCGGAGATTGCTTGCTTGAGCTCTTCGCCATGAAGATGCGCAAAGTTGTTATCCGCAATATATTTTAGCTTGATTTCGTTTGGTGTTCCTTCGAGGCCTTCGGTGTAGCCAGGAGAAACTACTGGGTCGGCAAGCTCCCAAATTTGTCCAACAGGATCTTTGAATGCGCCGTCGCCATATACCATGACTTCGATTTTTTTGCCCGAGATTTCAAGCAGCTTGTTTTGAATATCTTTTACAAGGTCGAAGCAATCTCTTGGGAACAATTTGATTTGGTCTTCGGTCGACTTGTTGGAGCCGAGCAGTCCGTAATCCGCATTGTATCCACTGCCATTGATCGGTGCGCTCATAATGTCCTCAAGTCCGTACACTTTTTTGCATCCTGCTTTGTGGAGCAATTTTTTGGTGCGTGCGCGGCTGTGGATGTCGCATTGGAGCACAGCGTCAGTATAATCTAAAATCGTCAGCGGGCTGTTGGAGAAAATAATCTCGCATTCTTTGCCCTCTGCCTCGATAATTTCTTTATAGTATTCGATATAGTCAATTCCAGTGAAGGTATGTTTTTCGTATCCAAAATGCTCACGGAAACTTTTTTCGTCAAGTACATCGGTCCATGGGTTCACGCCTTTTTCGTCCAGACGGCTCACATAAACCAAGTGGTTTCCAACCTCATCCGATGGATAAGCCAGCATCAGTACGATTTTTTTTGCAGCGCCACGTGCAATCCCTCTTAGATTGATCGCAAAACGGTTTCGGCTGAGAATCGGGAAGATCACGCCGATGGTCGAGTCACCGAATTTTTCGCTGACATCTTGTGCAATGTCGTCTACGCTGACATAGTTGCCTTGCGCTCTTGCCACGACAGATTCTGTAATCGCCAGAACATCTTTTTCGCCGATTTGGATATTTTCTTGCTCCCAAAACTGCTTCACGGTGTCCGTTACGATTTGGCTCACGTCATCGCCTTTGGTAAAAATTGGTGTTCTTAGTCCTCTGACCACTGTACCTAAAATTCTGCTCATAAATACCTCCGTAAATTTATCATGTACTGAGATGCAAATTGCTTCCCAATACAGCACAACGGAACTAGTATAACACAAAATGTTTGCTCTGTGTCGATTGTTTGAAAATTTTTTTGAAAAATTTTTTTGTGGAGCTTTGGAGCCTTTGTATTGTAATTATAAGCGGTATCGAATTATTTTTTGGGAAAAATTTTGCGAGAATCTGCGAAATATTTTTTGACTTTCAAAAAATTCGTTCGCATTTTTACGAAAGAGAAGTGGAATATTTTTGTGTAATTTTTGGAGCAGCAAAATTGTTTTCGATGGTTTGTGCTCGAAATGTTCGGCACAGTTCGGGTGTTTTGTAATCAAATCGTAAGGCGCTCGCAAGCCCTTTTCGTTGCATTACAGCGGATTTTTATATATAATAAGTAACGACGAGCTTTTGCGGAAATTTTCTCGAGATTGAAATTTACGCATAGGACTTGTTTTGCAGTGCAATAAGCAACGACGAAAACACACAGGAAATCAGGTGACTTTTTTCAAAAATTAGTAGAAAAAGTATGGAAGAAAATAATAGCTGGGGGAATCTCGGTATAAGAATAATAATTTTTTGGAGTTTTTTGGGAAACAGTTGCGATAAAATAATTGTTTGGAGAAAACGAAATGAGGGTTCTTGGAATCGACCCGGGACTTGCGATTGTGGGTTACGGAATAATAGATTTTGATGGAAATAAATACAAAACGGTGGACTACGGTGTGATCACTACGCCAGCAAAAACGAGCTATGCCAAGCGAATCAAAATGCTTTATGACTCGATGGTGCAGCTGCTGGATCAGTACGAGATTGACGAAGTGGCGATTGAAGAACTTTTTTTCAATCAGAATACGACGACGGCAATCACAGTGGCGCAGGCAAGAGGTGCGCTCGTGCTGGCAGTGATGAACAAGGACATCGAGCTGTTCGAATATACACCGCTGCAAGTGAAGCAGAGTGTCTGTGGCTACGGTCGAGCGGACAAAAAGCAGATTCAAGAGATGGTGCAGCGACTGCTGAATCTCAAGCAGATTCCAAAGCCAGATGATGCGGCGGATGCGCTGGCGATTGCGATCGGTCATTGTAGCACGAATCGTTTTTCCAAAATGTTTAGAGTGTAGGAGATATTATGTTCGGATATATTACGGGAATCGTGACGGAAATTTATTTGGATTATGTCATACTGGAGACGGGCGGCGTTGGGTTCAAGCTGACGACGTCGCAGTTTACGAATCGCAATCTCAAGATGGGAGAGAGCGCAAAACTTTTTACCAAGCTCAATGTGCGTGAGGATGACATTTCGTTGCTTGGTTTTTGGGATCGTCGGGAGATGAAAATGTTTGAGCTGCTCACTTCGGTTTCCAAAGTCGGGCCAAAAGCGGGGTTCAGCATTCTCTCGACTTACGATGTGGAGAGCTTGCAGGGAATTATTTTGCGTGGCGATGTGAATTTGCTCGCCAAAGCGTCGGGCGTTGGCAAAAAAACAGCGGAGCGAATCATCGTTGAGCTCCGAGACAAAGTGGATCGCAGCGCAAGCGCAGAAGTTGTGGATATTCACAATATTTTGGACGGCAGCTTTGACGAGGCGGTGGAGGTGTTGCTCTCGCTCGGATTCAGCAAAAACGAATCGTCAGCGGCTGTGGAGCAGGCAATTCAGCAAAATGCATCCGCTCAAACCAACGAATTGGTCAAGCTCGCTCTTTCTAAATTGAGCAAGCTGTAGGAGGAATTATGTTTGAAGAAGAACGTATCATCACTTCGAGTTTTTTGAATGAGGATTTTGATATCGAAACCTCGCTGAGACCGAAGCGATTGGACGAATATATCGGACAAGAAAAGGCGAAGGAGCAGCTGGATATTTTTATCCAAGCGGCAAAACAGCGTGGCGATCAGCTGGACCATGTGCTACTGTATGGACCTCCAGGGCTGGGGAAGACGACGCTCTCGACCATTATCGCCAATGAGATGGATGCCAATATCAAGGTCACCTCAGGGCCAGCGATCGAGCGCTCGGGCGATTTGGCTGCGATACTGACTAATCTGATGGACGGCGATGTGCTGTTTGTCGATGAGATTCATCGTCTCAATCGTACGGTGGAAGAAATTCTCTACCCTGCGATGGAGGATCGTGCGATTGACATAATTATTGGAAAAGGGCCATCCGCTCGCTCGATTCGTTTGGACTTGCCACGTTTTACGCTTGTGGGTGCGACAACTCGCTCGGGGATGCTGACTTCGCCACTTCGAGATCGATTTGGTGTTATACTAAATTTGGATTTGTACAAAGATCACGAGCTCAAGCAGATTATCAGGCGTTCGGCGGGGATTTTGGAAGTGGACATCGACGAAACCTCGGCACTGGAGCTGGCGAGACGATCTCGAGGAACTCCACGTATTGCCAATCGATTGCTCAAGCGAGTGCGGGATTTTGCGCAAGTGCGTGGCACGGGGAAAATCGACATCCACATTATGCAATCCGCATTGGAGATGTTTGAGGTGGATCACGAGGGGCTCGACAATACCGACAAGCGTATGATGCTGACGATTATCAACAAATTTGGCGGTGGGCCAGTCGGAGTGGAGACACTCTCGGCTGCGATTGGTGAAGATCGGGAGACGATTGAAGAGGTGTACGAGCCTTATTTGATTCAGCGAGGATTTTTGGATCGTACGAATCGTGGGCGAATGGCGACCGATTTTGCGTATCAGCATTTTGGAATACAAAAGAGATAAATTGCAGTATAAAGTTGTTGGAGAGTCGATGATTCTCTTGTTGTTCATATGGATATGAAGCGATTAATCATTGCAAAATCAATGCGTAGTTCTAAAGCTCTGTTGAAAATATTAATCGCTGGATAGAAATGAGGAATTTATGAGCCGTAAAATAAAATTTTTTGCCATGCTACTCATCTGTTTATCTGCGCTTCAAATAAATTCTTGGGCGGATACCAATTCGATTCGAGTGGGATTGTTTTATGGCAGCAGTGCAAAATCGACCTATCGAGTCGAGGGAAGCAGCTTAGCGGTTTCGCTCGATGGACAGCGGATTTGGGATTCGGGTGCGAGTCGAATTTCAGCAAGCAAAGCGACGATTTACTACTCGAGCAATTCGTCGTCCAGCTACGATGCGGCGCTTTCGAGCGGCAATCTCGTGTACTACCGCAATGGCGCATATTATCCAGCGAGTTTTTCGCAAGAGTCGGGTTATGAGCGAAGCATTTCGGTGGATATTGTGTTTGAAGCGGACAACGGTCGCTCGCTTGCGGTACAAAATTCGCAGACGCTCTATATCGAGGGCTCGGATTTTTTTGTCAGCATTGAAGGCACAAAATATCGTGGTACAGCGAATATTTTTCACAACGGAAAAAATCTGATTGCGGTCAATGTGGTCGACTTGGAGGATTATCTCAAAGGGGTCGTACCAAAGGAAATGCCCGCATCATGGAATATCGAGGCACTCAAGGCGCAGGCAGTTGTTGCAAGAAATTATGCCGTGAGCAATTCAAACAAACATCTTGCAGACGGATTCAATGTGTGCAACACGATTCATTGCCAAGTGTACGGCGGTTATTCTGCCGAGAATGCTTCGACCAATCAAGCGGTGGAGCAAACTCGCAATGAGTTGATGTATTACGGCGGACGAGTGGTCGAGGGATATTTTCACTCAAGTTCCGGCGGAAAAACCGAGAGCAGCGAAAATATTTGGAATCACCGTGTGGAATACCTGCGTGGTGTGGAAGATTCGTATTCGCTCGGCAGTCCTTATGACAATTGGACGGTGACGATGAGCAGCAACGATATTCGCCTCAGACTTTCGCAAAATGGAATCAATATCGGCGATATTCATTCGCTTGCCATCACCAAATCATCGGAAAACGGACGTGCGCTCGAGCTGACAATCTATGGAAGTCAAGGCTCGTACACTTTGCTCAAGGAGCGAATCCGTACGGTGCTCGGGAGCAATCAGTTCCGCAGCATTTATTTCACGCTGAGTGGGGCAAATGCGAGCGCAGTGACGATAATTCCTGCGCCAAACAAAAGCTCGCTCGATTCGATTTTTGCATCACTGAGCATGGTAATGGACAAACAAAATCCGTCGATTCTGCTACAAAACAATTCTGTGTCGGGAAGTACGTTCACATTCCAAGGCAAAGGCTATGGACATGGCGTTGGGATGAGCCAGTACGGTGCAAAAGGGATGGCGGAGCGAGGTTTCCGATACGACCAGATTTTGATGCACTATTTTACGGGCGTGACCGTGCGCTAATGGGAAAAAGAGACATTGGAAAACGTGATGTGTTTCAACTAATTATTGAAGTTGTAAACAAATAAGCAATACAAATGAATGGAATAGATTAGCACAAGGAATTTTTCATGAATACAAAAGATTTTTATTATGACCTGCCAGCGGAGAGAATTGCGCAGTTTCCGCTGGCAGATCGTTCGAGTTCGAGACTGCTCAAACTCAATCGCCAGACAGGAGCAGTCGAGCATGGTATCTTCACCGATATTTTGGAAGAACTTGGCGAAAATGATGTGCTCGTGCTCAACGATACGAGAGTTTTGCCGGCGAGAATTTTTGGCGAAAAAACGCAAACAGGTGCAAAGATGGAACTGCTCCTGACCAAGCGGCTCGATCTCAAGCGCTGGGAGACGATGACCAAACCTGCTAAGCGTGCAAAAATCGGGAGTGAGATTGTTTTTTCGGACAAACTCAAAGGAAAAGTAGTGGAAGAACTTGACGAGGGAATGCGCATCATCGAATTCGAATACGATGGCGTGTTTGAAGAGATTTTGCAAGAACTCGGCACGATGCCACTGCCGCCGTATATCAAAGAAAAACTCGACGATCAAGAGCGATACCAGACCGTATATTCCAAAACGGTCGGCTCGTCCGCTGCACCGACTGCGGGGCTGCACTTTACCGATGAATTACTCGAGCAGTTGAAGAAAAAAGGTGTGCAAATCGAGCGTGTACTACTTCACGTCGGACTGGGAACATTCAAGGCGGTGTCGGTAGATAATCTCGAGCAACATAAGATGCACTCGGAGTATTATCGCATCGAAAAAGAAACGGCAGAGCGAATCAACCGAGCAAAACAAGAGGGAAAACGAATCATCTGCGTCGGTACAACATCGGTAAGAACGCTTGAATCGGCGGCGAAGGATGGTACGCTTACGAATCTCGAGGGCGACACGGAAATTTTTATCTACCCGCCGTACCGATTCCAGATGGTGGATGCACTGATTACCAATTTTCATCTGCCAGAGTCAACGCTCATTATGCTCGTGTCCGCCTTTTCGACAAGGGAAAAAGTTCTGCGTGCATATGAAGAAGCGGTGAGAGAAGAATATCGATTCTTTTCCTTTGGCGATGCGATGTTTATTAGATAGGAGAAATATGCCAGCTTTACGATATGAACTGATAAAAACTTGCAAACAATCGGGAGCAAGACTAGGAAAAATCTACACACCACATGGTGTGATTGACACGCCAATCTTTATGCCAGTGGGAACGCAGGCGACGGTCAAAGCGATGTCGCCCGAAGAACTCAAGGCGATGGACGCACGAATTATTTTGTCCAACACCTACCATCTTTACCTCAGACCAGGGCATGAGCTGGTCAAAAAAGCGGGTGGATTGCATAAGTTTATGAATTGGGATCGAGCAATTTTGACCGACAGCGGTGGATTCCAAGTGTTCAGCCTCGGTGATTTGCGAAAAATAAAAGAAGAAGGCGTGGAGTTTCGTTCGCATTTGGATGGTGCAAAACATTTTATCAGCCCCGAAAAAGCGATCGAAATCCAAAATGCACTCGGCGCTGACATCATCATGAGCTTCGACGAATGTGCACCGTATCCAGCAGATCGAAATTATGTCAAAAACTCGCTCGAGCGTACGACAAGATGGGCGAAGCGTGGGCTTGAGGCACATCAGCGCAAAGAAGATCAAGCACTGTTTGGAATTATTCAAGGCGGAATGTACGACGATCTGCGCTATGAATCGGCGCAACAGCTTTTGGAAATGGATTTTCCAGGCTACTCCATCGGCGGACTGTCGGTCGGTGAGCCAAAGGAGTTGATGTACTCCGTGCTCGAAGGATTGACACCGATTATGCCAAAAGATAAACCACGCTACTTGATGGGCGTGGGGAGTCCAGACGATTTGATCGAGGGCGTGATTCGTGGCGTGGATATGTTTGACTGCGTGCTGCCGACTCGAATCGCACGCAATGGAACAGCGATGACTTCGGTTGGAAAAATCGTGGTGCGCAATGCGACCTACCAAGAAGATTTTACACCACTTGATCCGAATTGCTCTTGCTACTGCTGCCGAAATTATTCTCGTGCTTACATTAGACATCTCGTCAAAGCGAATGAGATCATGGCATCGAGATTGATTACGACGCACAATCTGCACTTCTTGCTCAATCTAATGTCTCAAATAAGACAAGCGATTGCAGAGGATCGACTGTTGGATTTTAGAAGAGAGTTTTTTGAAAACTACGGATACAAATTGTAAGCGAAAAAATATTGAAAAACAAAACGAAACATAATTTGTTTATCAAATTGTATGCGTCCAGCAAAATAAAATAAGGTTGCTTTAATTGGGTCAATCTAGTAAAATATTTACAAAGTACAATTGGAAAGGTAGAAAAATATGGATACTGCTAGAATTATTAACATCGCAGTCCCTATCGTATTTTTGGGGCTATTTTATCTTTTGCTCGTCAAACCACAACAAAAAAGAGAAAAAGAAGTAAAGCAAATGCGTGAAGCGCTTGCGGTTGGCGATGAAGTCGTAACAATCGGCGGATTGGTTGGAAAGATTGTAAAAGTCGATGAGAAACAAGTGACGCTTGAAGTTGGAGCGGACAAAACTCGTTTGATTGTAGAAAAATGGGGAATTGGAAAACATTATTCGAGAGATTAGAGGAACAATGATTAGTAGAAAATATAAAGGAAAACTCCCTGTCGTTGGAGAGAACACTTTTGTTGCAGAAAATGTGGCGATGACAGGCGATGTTGTCGTTGGCAATAATTCGAGCGTGTGGTACTCGGTGGTCATTCGAGGCGACTACAATCGCATTACCATCGGAAACAACACGAATATCCAGGATCTCACGATGGTACACGGAGATTTTCATGACGAGACAATCATCGGCGATTTTGTGACGATTGGACACACTTGCATCATCCACGGCTGCGTGATTGAAGACAATGTGCTCATCGGAATGGGATCGACCGTGATGAACGGCGCAAAAATCGGCAAAAATACAATTCTTGGAGCAGGATCGCTCGTGACAGAGGGCAAAGAAATTCCAAGCGGCGTGCTTGCAGTGGGTCGTCCAGCAAAAGTGATTCGTGAGCTGACCGAAGAAGAGATTGTTGCCATTACACAATCGGCGAAAAACTACCAAGGGATCGCTGAGAACTATTTAGCGGAAATATAAACAGGTAGTAAATCGAATTTTTTCTTGCAAAAGAAAATTGAGAGGATATTTCGAAAGTTTTTCGAATCATTCATCTGTATTAAAAGTCATTCGTGAAGAGTGACTTTTTTAATGCCAAAACAAGATAATTTTGTATCATAAAATTCAATTGATTTTTATCGCACGAACTTTTTTATGATGTAGAAAAAAATTCTTTCAATCGCTAAACTGTATGGAATAACAATAGTTAATCAAAAAACTTTGCTTGAAATAATTTTTTCCTATGCTACAATATTTTTGAAATAGGGCAAAATTATTGCGAATTACATAACGAAATGGAGACGAAAATGGGAAAGCGAGAGGGAATTTTTAAGAGAAAAAACATCGAAATATCGGCGAAGAGATACTTGATCGATGCGATGGGGCATATGGCGCTGGGATTATTTTCTTCGCTGCTGATTGGTACGATTCTTAACACGCTGGGGAGCAAATTGGGAATTACTTTTTTGTCGGAAGTTCTGTGGCCGATTTCTCGTGATATGACGGGGGCGGCGATCGGGGTTGCGGTTGCGTATGCGCTCAAAGCGCCGCCGCTTGTATTATTTTCATCCGTTGTCACAGGTGCGGCAGGAAATGCGATGGGCGGACCAGCAGGAGCTTTTATTGCCGTATTGATTGCAACGGAGTGCGGAAAAATCGTGTCCAAAGAGACCAAAGTGGATATTCTCGTTACACCTGGAGTGACCGTTTTTGTTGGCGTGTTCATTGGCTCGACAATCGGACCGTATATTGCAAAAATGATGACGGCGCTCGGCGATTTTATCATGTATGCGACGACATTGCAGCCATTTTTGATGGGAATTATCGTGTCGGTTGTGATGGGGATGGTGCTCACGCTTCCAATCAGCTCGGCAGCGCTTGCGATGATGCTTTCACTTGGAGGTCTTGCTGGTGGAGCGGCGACTGCGGGATGCACGGCGCAGATGGTTGGCTTTGCGGTGATGAGCTACAAAGAAAATGGATTCGGCGGTCTCGTGGCACAAGGTCTAGGAACTTCCATGCTCCAAGTGCCAAATATTATTCGTAATCCGCTGATTTGGATTCCTCCAACGCTCGCCTCGGCGATCACTGGGCCGCTCGCAACGATGGTGTTCAAAATGCAAAACACACCGATTGGATCTGGAATGGGAACGAGCGGATTCGTTGGCCAGTTTGGCACATACCAAGCAATGAGCGAGGCAGGCGTCCCAGCGCAGACGATTTTCATTTATATTGCGATTTTACATTTTGTGCTTCCTGCGATTTTGACACTTTTCTTCGCAAAAATAATGCGCAAGATGGGATGGATTCGAAACAATGATCTGAAACTGGATTTGGGATAAAAATTTGAGCGAAGTGGATTTTCTGCTTCGCTCTTTTTTGAATCGGAATTTGAGTGTGCTAGAAAAACTATTTGAAAAGAAAATAACTCGGAGCAACAAGGATACGAAACTTAGACCGATATCGAATCGAGGATTTTTGTTCTATGGAGCATTTTTTCGACAACGCTTTAGTTTTCTTCAGAACTGTTCCGAAAAATTTATTTTTTTGTGATACTTCCTTATGATTTCGTGCGTGGAAACTGCTATATTAATAGTAGAAAATGAATATGAAAAATTTTTAAGGGGGAAGATGTTTACATCGCACAGAAAAATGAAGAAGATATTGATTCGAATATTGATGGGAATAATTGTTTTGTCGATTGTCGGCGCAGGAGGATTTTTTCTGTTTCTTGAGTCCAAAAAAGAGGCAAAACAAGAGGCGATTCAGTACAATCAGGAAAAAGTTGTGCAGATGATCGACGAGCAGCTTGCGGGCATCGAGATGGAGCCGATTATCGCAAAAGAAAATCTTATTTTGGAAAAATCAATCGAGGAATTACAAAGTTCCATTCAAAATGGCGACTTGACCTATCTTGAGCTCACGGCGTACTATTTGGATCGCATTCGCCGTATCGACCAAACAGAGGCGGGGCTGAACTCCGTTGCTGAAGTCAATCCAAATGCGATTGCTGAGGCAAAAGAATGTGATATTAAAAGTGGTCGCAGAGAATCTCTTTTGTTCGGAATGCCGATTACGCTCAAAGATAATATCAATGCGGTCGGAATGCCGATGAGCGCAGGAACTTTTATTCTCAAAGACTATATGCCAAGCGAAGATGCTGCGCTGGTAAAAAATCTCAAGGATCAAGGTGCAATTGTTATCGCGAAGGTAAATATGTCCGAGCTGGCGAATTTTACTGCGCCAAAAACGCCAAGTGGATATAGTGCGAAAGTGGGGCAGACTAGAAATCCATTCGGACCGCTTACGATTACACCATCGGGCTCGAGCTCGGGCAGTGCCGTGAGTATCACTTCCAACATCGGCGTGTTATCCATCGGAACGGAAACGACTGGCTCAATCATTTCTCCATCCAACATCAACTCGGTGGTCGGAATGAAACCGAGCAAAGGGAATGTGGACTCGGACGGAGTTTTTCCTCTGTCGTATAGTCTGGACGTAGCGGGACCGATTGCAAAAAATGTCAAAGATGTGGCGCTTGCTTACAATGTGATTTCAAATTCGAATGCACAAAAAGTGGAAATCGATGCGTTGGACAAAAATTCGTTCCAAGGAAAAAGAATTGGGTTCACCAAGACGGACGATCCAAAAGCGGATACCTGAAAAATACGCTAACAAAACTAGGCGCAACCGTTGTGGATGTGGAAGTTAATATCTTTGGCTTGCGCAACGACAAAATCATCTATAACGAGTTCAAGTTCGACGTGCAAGATTTTGCGAGCAAAAATAAATTACCATTTTCCGACTTGGGCGAGCTGATTGAGTTCAACAACCAAGATGTGTCACGCCGTGCAAAATATGGACAGCAAGAACTTGAAAAGGCAAACGAAACAGAAAAAAATGACGAGGATTTTGTAAAAAGTCAAATCGCCGAGGCGAAGAAAAGACTCGGTGATGTAAAAAAAGCCAATAATCTGGACGCAATCGTCAGCCTCAATGAGTATGACGTACTCGTACCAGCGGTGGCAGGCTACCCAGAAATTACTGTGCCGTATGGAAAAAATCAAAAAGGAGAACCACAAGGCGTACTTCTGATTGCATTTGAAAATCAAGATGTGGAACTACTTCATCTGGCATATGCGCTGGAACAAGAAACCATGATGCGTCAGATTCCGCAATTTGAGAGATAGAATAGTGTTGCAAACTAAAAATGGCGAACTCGTAGTTGAGTAAGCCATTTCTTTTTTTGTAAATTGCTACCATTCAATCTCATCTTCCGACAAGAATTCTTCGATTGGGGTATTTATTCCATCCATAATCTCTTGTAGAGTTTGTTGAGAGGATTCCAAATACAATGTTTCGATGAGTCCACTATCATCTTCTTTGTTTTTGGGAACGATCTTTGTGTCTTTCGAAATCTTTGAGGGAATCATTGACACCTCCAATGTTTTTACATATTTATTCTACTGGATTGCTGAGACTGCCGATTTTTTCGATCGTGCAGGTCACAGTCTGTCCTTTTTTCAAAAAGCGTGGTGGATCAAATCCTGCGCCAACGCCCGACGGAGTTCCTGTTGCGATGATGTCGCCAATCTCGAGTGTCATTCCTGCAGAGAGTTCATGGATGATCTGCTCGATGCCTGTAATCATCTGCGAAGTATTGCCGCTCTGTCTGCTTTCGCCATCGACGGTGCTAGTCAGCTCCAATTTCACTGGGAATTCGAATTCATCAACTGTGACGATGCATGGGCCAACTGCGGTGAGTCCATCCATACTTTTGCCACGATACCATTGGTTATGCTTTACTTGGATTGCTCGTGACGAGAGATCGTTGACAATGGTAAATCCGAAGATGTAATCTTTTGCTTCCTCGAGCGAAATATCTTTGCCCGTCTTTCCAATCACGATGCCGAGTTCCACCTCGTAGTCGAGTTTTTCGTCTAGGTCAAATCGTCCGACAATCGCCTCGCCGTCTCCGAGAATGTAGTTTGCACGTTTGCCAAAGTAAATCGTGTTGCGAGATGCAAGCGCTTCTTTGTCGATAAAAAGATCGACCGTCTCTTCTCGATGTGCATAATAATTTTCGCCCACGCAGAGTAGGTCGTGAATTGGCTTTTGGATCGGTGCGAGAAAATCTACTTTCTCCACAGCGATTCCCTCGAGCGATTCGTCCTCCAGTGCTGCACGTAGTTTTGGCATAATCACGCTTTGGTCGTCCGAGATGAGATCCACCATCGTTTTGGTCTTGTATTCGTCGCCCAAAATTTTTGCAAGGTCAAACACTTTGCTCTCGTCCTTGCTAAGCACTCCAAGATGCGGCGTGCGATGTTTTTTGTATCGGTAGTTTACTAGTTTCATCGATTCTCCTTTGTTCCGATTTTATTTTCTCTTGCGTAGTAAAAAAGATATTGCTGTGCGAGCCCTGCTTTTTCGCCAAAAAGCTCAAAGCCACGCTGCTTGATCTTCTGCGCACTTTTTTCCTCGCATCCATAAAAATGTTTCATCAATTTTATTACCCAAGTATCGACAGGAAATGCAATATCCATCGAATTTCCAAAAAGTAAAATACAATCAGCAACCTTTGGCCCGATGCCATGCAGTTTGCAAAGCTCGGCGTGCGCCTGCTCGTAGGACATACTCGGGATTTTTTCCAAATCAACTGCTCCATCAGCAATCATCTGCGCAGTTTTTACAATATATTCCGCTCGATAACCTGCACCTGTTTCGGTTTGGATGGTCTGGGCGTCGAGTTTTGCAAGGGCAGCTGGTGTTGGAAAGCGAAAATACTCTTCGCCGTGGAATCTGCCGAGCGACTCGCCAGCGAGGGCGCAGAGCTTGGCGGTGATGCCCTTGATTCGAGCGATGTTATTGTTCGATGATATGATAAAGCAGATGATCATCTCGAACAAATCTTGTTTGAGAATGCGAAGTCCTTTGCCGTGTGCAGTTGCTTTTTTGAGATTCTTGTCGAGCTTGGACAAATCTCGGCGCAGTTTCGCATAGTCACGATCCATATCAAAAAAATTTCGCCAAAAGTTCTCGTAATCCTCCATCGAGCCAGCGTTCTCGAGAACGACAATGGGAGGGAGAGTGGCGGATTCAGGATACTTTTTTGCACGCACGATGTATTTGTCCGCTACAAAAGTATATGCGCCGTCTTGCTCCGCCCAGCGAAAAGCCTGTCCGTTTTCAAAAATTTTCTTCGGGTCAAAATCCTCCTCGCCGATAATGTATAGGTTGTTGTCATGCGAAATGATTTTTCTTTTTTGTTTTGCCATGGTTTTCTCCTTTGGATAAATATATCATCTGCATTATGAATCGGCAAGAAAAGATTTTTCTTACTAACTTACTTGCTAAATGAAAAATTTAAAAATTTTTTCGAAGTTTTTTGTCTCCTATCAATGAAAACTTCGCCAAAATCCTTGAAAAGTATTTCTGAATATGATAAACTACTAGAATGCTAATAGAACAAAATGGGTAATTATGACTTATTTTCGATTCTTTTTATTATAATGAGAGGTGAAATCTGAATGCAACATCCACATCCAATTCAAATCGGAAGACGCGAAAGAATGAGCTTTTCAAGAATCAGTGAGGTGGCAAATCTGCCGAATCTAATCGAGATTCAGTTGGATTCGTACAAGTGGTTCATTGAAGAGGGACTGCGTGAGGTTTTTGAAGAAGTTTTTCCGATTGAAGATTATACTGGAAACATTAGACTGGAATTTGTTGACTATTATCTAGAAGACGAAGCGAAGTATGACGTCGAGGAGAGTAAAGAGCGTGACGTGAATTATGCGAGTCCTCTTCGTGTAAAAGTGAAGCTGATCGTTCCAGATGAGGATGGCTCTAGACTTGTAAAAAATGAAGGTGGAGAGCCTGTTTTCTTGGGCGAT
>JBHBDS010000064.1:0-14129 GCA_041784625.1 Filifactoraceae bacterium | reverse complement strand
TATTTCGGTCGTAAAAAATGTTTTTGAGAAGCTGGAGCTTGGACGAGTAGTAACAATCGCAGGAGCGGCTGGCGGAATTAAATTCGTACCTTATGTAACAAAACAGCAAGCGACAAATGAAATTCAAAAGCTAATCAATCTAATCGACGACGATGAGCGAAAATTGGTCGGCGGATTTTTGTACCTGAACGATTTGGTGTCCAGTCCTTCGGTTGCAAAAACGGTGGGCGATTTGTTTGCGAGCGTCATCGATTATCGTGAGGCAGATTATGTTGTGACCATTGAGGCGAAGGGGATTCCAATTAGCGTAATGACGGCAAAAGCGATGAATCTACCGTTGGTTGTTGTGCGCAAAAATGCACGCATCACCGAAGGACCTTCGCTTGCGATCAACTACATGTCGAGCACGAGCGGAAAAATTCAGAGTATGACCTTGCCAAGACGTTCCATCAAGAGAGGATCCAAAGTGATTCTCGTCGATGATTTTATGCGCGCAGGCGGAACGTTCAAGGGGATGGAAGATCTGATGAAAGAATTTGACGCGAAAGTAATTGCAAAAGCGGTCTTTGTCGAACTTGCTACGGACAAAAAAGATGCATCAGATTATTTTTCGTTGATGACTCTAAAAAATACTCAGGATATTGATATCGAAATCAGCAAAAATTTTTTAAATCGATTTCCTGAAAATGACCTTAAGTAATAATTAAACTTTTTCAAAATTTATTCCACAACAAAAAATAATTTACTGTGCATCAAAATGTTCGAATGACAGCAATAGGCATAACAAAATGTAAAAGGTAACTACTGAAAAAACAATCAGAGTGCGAAATTACTATTAATGCTATTATTTGATGGATTTCTAGAATAAAAAATTTCTTGATTAAATTTACAGATTTCTATTGTCAATTATAATTTTTTATTGTAGAATGAAATTAACTAAATGGGTATATATTTCGCAAAAAAAGGAGTGTCGATTATGCAAATTACGGACGTGAGAGTAAGAAAATTATCAGATGATGGAAAAATGAGGGGAATAGTATCAGTAACATTCGGCAACGCTTTTGTAGTTCATGACATCAAAATCATCGAAGGACAAAATGGACTTTTCATCGCAATGCCTAGCAGAAAAGTTTCAGAAGGCGAATTTAGGGATATTGCCCATCCAATCAATGCTACAATGAGAACAGATCTCCAAGAGCAAATCATCAAGGCATATGAGCTTGCGAAGGAGCAAAGTTATGAGGAAATGGGAGAAGCGGTTGATTTTTAGTTTTTCGCTTCGGACACAAGTACTTGATCAATAGAATGCTTTCGGGCATTCTATTTTTGTGCGCAAAAATTCATTGGACACGATTAATGTTTCGTTGCTTGAATTAAATTTCAGTCGATGAAATAAATAAAAATAGGAATGAAATGAAAAAAATGCGGCGAATGAAAATTCCAATTGCAATCAGCGAAAAATATTTTTTTCATACATTTGGATTCTTACAATCCGATTACAAACAGCTAACACAAATTGAAAAGTCCCGATATTGGTGGTACTATGGTAGGGTAGGAGGCAATTATGAAAAAATTTTTATGTGCGGGGCTTTCTCTCTTGCTGATGTCGCCGAGCATTTCGTATGCGGCTGGAGCAATTCCTGAGGATGTTTATGGAAAATTGTCCGCAGTATTAGATATTCAAGAAAAACTCGACCGCAATGAGTCGATCAATTATGGGGATTATTCGATTCTTTTTCCGAACACGGTGGAGTTTAAGTCGAAAGTAGAATACAAAAGAGATCGAAACTCGTCGCAAATGACGATCAATTTGATGGGCGCAGAAAATTTGCGCTACACGGAAGAAGCAGGGAGCATCACCTTTGAGATCACTCAAGAAGTGCTGGAGAAAAACGGATTATTGACGGTGTTTGGGCAAGGCGTCGATATTGGCGACCGATTGCTCTATACTTATGAATATTTTGCGCCAGAGCATGGCAACTTGGCAAAACTCACACTCAGTTTGCGTGAAAATGTGAGCTATACGATCAACCAAAATGCGTACGGCATCATTGTTAGTTTGAGCAAGAATGCAAGTGTCGTGCCAAAAATCGTAATCGATGCGGGACATGGGGCGCATGATCTAGGCGCGATTTCAAAAATCACGGGAGTTTCCGAAAAAACGTTGACGCTTCGAACGGCGCTGGCGCTTCGTGATGTACTGACCGAAAAAGGATATGAGGTCATTCTTACGAGAGATTGGGATTTCTATCCGACCAATCCAGATCGAGCAAAAATGGCAAATGAGGTAGATGCAGATATTTTTGTTTCGATTCATTACAACTCAGCGACCAGTTCAAAAGTGCACGGGCTCGAGACTTTTGCCTATAACACGCCGGATAATAATCTGCTCGCAGAACCAGTGCATCGAAGTTTGATCGCAAGCACTGGAGCGAATAATCGTGGGATAAAAGTAGGCGACAAGTTGATCGTGCTCAACTCAACAAAAGTGCCAGCGATTTTGGTCGAGCTTGGTTTCTTGTCCAATCCTGATGAAGCGAGAAGAGTGCTCACGGAAAGCCATCAAGAAGTGCTCGTGCGTGCGCTCGCAGCAGGAATAGACAATTATTTTGGGAGAAATTAATGAAAAAAAATGATGAACTACGAGAAATAAAATTTACGACGCCATATATCAAACATGCCGAGGGGTCGGTGTTGGTCGAATTTGGTGAGACCAAAGTAATCTGCACGGCATCTTTTGAGGACAAAGTACCGCCATTTTTGAAAAATACGGGCACAGGCTGGGTGAGCGCAGAGTATTCGATGCTGCCACGCTCGACGCAGCAGCGTAAAGTGCGTGATTCAGTACGTGGGAAAATCGACGGCCGCACGCATGAGATTCAGCGACTGATCGGGCGTTCGCTTCGCTCCGTGATCGATCTCAAAGCGCTTGGCGAAAAAACCATTTGGATTGACTGTGACGTGATTCAAGCAGACGGCGGGACGAGAACGGCGTCGGTGACGGGCGCATATCTGGCGCTTGCACTCGCTTGTCATCAGATGCAGCAACAAAAACTCATCAAGAGATTTCCACTCTTTGATATGGTGGCGGCGGTTTCGGTCGGTATCGTGGAGGAAGAGAGTGTGCTCGATCTTTGCTATGAGCAGGATTCGGCGGCGCATGTCGATATGAATGTCGTGATGACGGGCAAGGGTGATTTTGTCGAGATTCAATCGACGGGCGAAGAAAAACCGTTCAACCTCGAGCAGTTTAACTCGCTGCTTGGCTTGGCGCAAAAAGGCTGCGCAGAACTTTTGCAAAAACAAAAGGAAATT
Organism: Filifactoraceae bacterium; assembly: GCA_041784625.1. Classification (GTDB taxonomy): domain Bacteria; phylum Bacillota; class Clostridia; order Peptostreptococcales; family Filifactoraceae; genus JAUNKE01. The sequence continues at coordinate 10,814 of JBHBDS010000064.1, read as the reverse complement.
CTTGGTGAAGAAATTTTGCTCAAAATCTATCCGCCAGAAGCTGCGGTGAAAAAAGAAAAAATCGAGTACGACAATTCGCCTTATTTGGACGAAGAGGGTAAGCTCGAGTTTGTCATCGCCTCGTCGAACAAACACAAGATTGAGGAGATTCAGAGCATCTTGGCAAAACACAATATCAAATTGTTGTCGCTCGAAGATGTGGGACTTGCAGGAATCGAGATCGAGGAGACAGGCGCAACTTTTGAAGAAAATGCGATGATCAAAGCCAAAGCAATTATGGAGCGCACGGGCAAAATTGCGATTGCGGACGATTCAGGTCTTGCGGTCGATGCGCTGGACGGTGCGCCAGGCGTGTATTCGGCTCGTTACTCGGGCGAGGATGCGGATGATCATAAGAACAATAAATTGCTCAAGGTGAACTTGATGTCCGTTCCTTTTGAGGATCGCACGGCACGATTTGTGTCAGTGATTGCGCTCGCATTTCCTGATGGGCGCGAGGGCTTGTACAAAGGAATCTGCGAAGGAATGATCGGCTTCAACGAGATCGGTGACAACGGATTCGGCTACGATCCGCTGTTTATTCCAATCGGCAGCGAAAAAACTTTTGCCGAACTCACCGCAGAAGAAAAAAATCGCATTAGCCATCGAGCAAGAGCGCTCAAAGTGATGAGCAAAAAACTTTCGGATATATTATAGGAGATGGTTCTATAAAAACGACAGCGAATATTTATTTGCTCCAAGCGGTTGAGATACTATGGTAAATGGGCATAATTATGGAAGAAAATTATCAGTAGAGTTTTTTGGTTTGAAGTTTTGGAAAAAGGGTTTGTATGAAATGGATACTAATTTCGGGCGCATTGATGCTGCTGATGTTTTCGACGGCAGCGTATGCGCAGAGTGTGGAGCATATATTTCGTGGGCTCGATGAGTTTGTCAATCAGCTGGGGAGTGAAGAATCGGCGCTATTTGCGACATCAACTGGCAATTCGTCGGCAGTATCTTCGGCGAATAACTCGAGCGGATCAAGTGCGAATAGTTCTGGCGCAAACAATTCTATTGCGAACAATTCGGGCAGCAGTTCGAGCGTAAGCACAGGTACAAGTGCCGATGCAGCGATCAGCAAAGAAATCAATCTTGCCACCGAAGCGCAAAAACAAATTGCTCTTCTAGCTCTAGCCCAGCTTGGCAAAAAATATCATTTTGGGGCAGCAGGGCCAGATCAATTTGATTGCTCAGGACTGATTTATCACGTATTCACGCAAGCGGGCAAGACGGTGCCACGCACATCGCAAAAACAAGGCGAGGCGGGCGTGCTCGTGGACAAGAGTCAATTAAAGGTAGGCGATTTGGTGTTTTTTGATACGAGAAGCACGACGAACCTAAATGACATCAAGATTCATGAAGAAGATACGCTGTCACTTTTTGCTGGAGAGGCAAGCAGCAACAGTTTTTCGCCGAGCAAGGTGACGCACAGCGGAATCTATATCGGCGAGGGCAAATTTATCCATGCATCGTCAGGTGCCGTGATGAAGGTCGTGGTCGAGGAGCTGGAATCCAAATATTTTGCACAGCGATTTTTGTTTGCAAAAAGTTATTTATAGCAAAACATAAGAGGAAGATATGAAAATCTTATTTACGACACTCAACTCCAAATTTATCCATACGAATTTGGCGATCAAATATCTGTCCAAATGCTGGAAAAATTTTGATGTGACGACCAAGGAGTACACCATCAATGAGGATGTCGAGCAGATATTTTTTGATATACTGAGCAAAGGCTACGATATGGTAGCCTTTTCGTGTTATATATGGAATATCGAGCAGACGCTAGTTTTGGCGCAGAATCTCAAAAAAGTTCGTCCAGAAATGAAGATTCTATTCGGCGGCCCCGAGGCGAGTTTTGAAGTACAGGAACTCATGACAAAAAATCCGTGCATCGACATCGTGGTCGCTGGCGAGGGCGAAGAGGCGATGCTCAAGATGAGCGAGATCGCGTGGGAAAACCTCGATGAGCTACTCGAGATTCCGAACCTCTATTTGCGAAAAGGGGACGAGATTCTCCATCGCTCGATAGAAAAATCACTGGATCGTGCGATGGTAACGCAGGATCTGTCCATCGTGCCGCTTGCCTACGAGGATGCGACTTCAGAGTCGATTGAAAATAAAATTGTCTATTACGAAACCTCTCGTGGATGCACGTACAACTGTTCGTATTGTTTATCGGCGACGAGCAAAGGCATTCGCTATTTTGATAAGGAGAGAGTTTTTGGTGAGCTCAAAAAATTGGTCGAACTCGGCGCACAGCAAATCAAATTTGTCGACCGAACTTTTAATGCAGACCCAAAACGTGCGGCGGAGCTTGTGGATTTTTTGATGCAAATCGATGATGGCAAGATCAATTTTCACTTTGAGATCACGGCACATCTTTTGCAACAGGAATTGCTTGACAAAATCAAAAACGCAAGAGTCGGACTATTCCAATTCGAAATCGGTGTCCAATCGACGAACCCAAAAACGCTCAAAGCGGTTCACCGAGCGGATCAGTTTGGGTTGCTCTCGGAGAATGTGCGTCAAGTGCAAAGCTATGGCAACATTCATCAGCATTTGGATTTAATTGCAGGACTGCCATATGAGGGCAAGGAGCGATTTATTCAGTCGTTCAACGATGTGTTTGAATTGCAGCCCGATGCGCTTCAGATGGGATTTTTGAAAATGCTCAAAGGCAGCCCCATCTACTACCAAGCGGAAGAGTTTGGTTATGTTTTTCGTTCTTATCCGCCGTATGAAATTTTGTACAATGAGTTTATTTCGGCGACGGAACTGATGGAGCTCAAGCAGGTCGAAGAAATTTTGGATCGCTATTACAACAAAGGGCGATACAAAAATTCGATGCGCTATTTGTATTCTTTTTTTGCAAAAAATGGGTATGAATTATTCGAAAAACTGCTTGCAGTGATCGAAGAAAATGAGATTGATCTTTGCAAGAAAAACGAAGAATTTTTGGCGTTGGCAAAATTATCCGAGAAGCTGGGAGCGCAGCAAAAAGCGATAGAAATAAAAGACGATAATTCTCAGCAAAGAACCACGGGGCAAGAAAGTTCAAAAGCTTTTGCAGACTATAATCATGTGCTATTGCTGGAGCTGTTGCGGCTCGATTATCTGATGATGGGTCGCAATCCAAATCTACCAGATTTTCTCAAGGCAAAAAATGTGGCGAGCAAGGAAGAAATCTTTGAGCTGCTCAAAGAAGAGGGAACTATTGCGGAGCTTGGATTTGACGAGAGTATTTCGCCCAAAGAGGCATTCAAAAAAATCCAGTGGTCCAATTTTGACTATGATGTGCTACAATATAAGGATGGAAATATGGTAGCGCAAAGCAATGTGGTTGTGATCAACTACGACTATCTGCGTCGAGGTGACGAGCGCTTTGCAGCGATTAGGAGGATGTATGAAATCAAGCATTGATCAGTATCTGATTGATTTGACGGATCAACTTGCTTTTCTAAATATTGAGGATGAGGCGCTTGTCGGATTCGAAAACACGCCGCCTGATTTTGTGATTCCGATTTTTGCACTAGACATCAAAAAAATGGCGCAGACGTCGGATGGCTTCTCCACGAGCCAAATTGCGTCGGCGATTTTATTTTTGCTCGGCGTGGACAAGGATTTTCGATTCAAGCAGGAGTATCTTGTTTTTCTCAAGAATGCAATCGATCGACCAGAGTCTTTTGCCGCAGAACTTGGGATGCAAAAATACGACAAAAAATCCTACAAGGAAGCGCTCGTGTATCTGCGTGCAGCGATGTTGATTGATCCCGAGCAAAAATATCCGCTTTTCAACTACGGACAGATTGCGCTGGAGTTTGCACGTGATACGAAATCAAAGCGTCTGGCAGAGGATCTGACCGCAGAGGCGGCGATTGCTTTTGAAGCGGTGCTTGCGCTGGATGAAAAAGAACCGATGGCGAATTTTCAGCTGGGGCTGATTGCGCTGGAGGATCGGGAGCTGGACAAGGCGACGAAGCATCTGGAGATTGCCAATCTCTATGGGGATGAAGAGCTCAAGGAAAAATCCAAAATTCTGCTGATGGAACTGGATGCAGAGAGCAAGCTGATCGAGGCAGAACTGCTCATCGAAGAGCAGCAGTATGAGCAGGCAAGTGAGATTTTGGAGTCGATTGACGAAAAGGGAATTTATCTGACTTTGCGTTTTCAAATTCTTTTTGCCAAAGGTTTTGTGCTTAAGGCACTCGGACAATTTGAAGAAGCGATCGAAAAATATTCCGCCGCGCTTGAAATCAACAATCAAGAGCCACTGCTTCTGGCAGATTTGGGCGTTTGCTTTGCTTACCTTGGTGATTTTGAGCAGAGTTTGGAGTTTTATCTCGCTGCTTTGGAGATCGAAAAAGATTCTGCGCCGCTGCTGAATAATATCGCGATCATTTATTTGAATCTGAAAAATATTCCAAAGGCGAAAGAATATATCGCGATGGCAAAAGAACTTGCGATGGATGATGAAATTATCGACAGCACGATTTTGAAGATACGAAAAATGGAGGAACAACAATGGATGAGCTAGGTTTGGTAGTCGATCTCAAAGATGAGATTGCGATTGTAAATATCAAAAGAAAATCGGCATGCGGAAGCTGCAAGGCCTGTGAAATGGGTCGCTCGAATATGAGTGAGCTCAATGTCGAGGTCAAGAATCTTCTCGGCGCACAGCGTGGCGACCATGTGCGAATCCAAATGCAAACGCCAGATATTCTAAAAGCGGCGTTCTTGGTATATATGATTCCGCTGCTTGCATTGCTTGGCGGCGTGACGATCACTTATTTTATCCAGCAGTCGCAAGGCGCATTGAATGAGCCGATGATGATTGCGGTCGGATTGGTGCTCATGGTGCTCAGCTTCTTCTTTGTTCGCAAAAAAGATCGCCAGCTCAAAGAAACCGAAACTTTTGAGCCAGTGATGACAGAAGTGGTCAAGGCGATTTTGTAAGAAAATGTAGATTTTTCGGCGAAACAATTGAAACGAAAAAGACGTTGAACTTGCCAAAAGAAGTGGTGCTTGCACAAGAAAATTTTACAGGAATAATTATTGATGAGCAAAAGATGATTTGGGTGAAAAGTACAAAAAAGTTCGCATAAAAAATGACGACGGATAAACTATTTATGTTATACTATCCATATTGAGGAACAAAATAATATTTTTTTGGAGGAAAAATGGCAGAGAAAAAAAGTGCTACAAAAAAAGATAAAAATCAAAAGCCTGTCGACCAGTATACGCCAGAAGAACGAAGAAAAGCCATCGAAGAGACGATGGCGAAAATTGAAAAGGATTTTGGAAAAGGCTCGATCATGATGCTTGGCGAGAACCAAAAAATGAACATCGAAGCGATTTCTACAGGCTCGCTGGGACTTGACCTTGCGCTTGGAATCGGCGGACTGCCAAAAGGACGAATCATCGAGATCTATGGACCAGAATCGTCAGGAAAAACAACCGTTGCGCTCCACTCGATTGCCGAAGCACAAAAAGTCGGCGGAATGGCAGCGTTTATCGACGCAGAGCATGCGCTGGACCCAGCTTATGCAAAAGCGCTCGGCGTGGATATCGACAATCTGATTATTTCTCAGCCAGACAATGGAGAGCAAGCACTGGAGATTGCCGACACACTCGTGAGCTCTGGTGTTATTGATATTATCGTCATCGACTCCGTTGCGGCACTTGTGCCAAAAGCAGAAATCGAAGGCGAGATGATGGACCAGCAAATGGGACTTCAAGCGAGATTGATGTCCAAAGCGCTCAGAAAACTGACCAGCTCGATCAATCGCTCGGGAACAATTACGATTTTTATCAACCAACTTCGTGCAACGATTGGAAATTCGTATGGCCCATCCGAGACAACAACTGGTGGACGTGCGCTCAAATTCTTTGCATCTGTGCGCATTGAAGTTCGCCGTGGCGAGCAGCTCAAAAAAGGTGAAGATATTCTCGGAAATAGAACAAAAGTTAAAATTGTAAAAAATAAAGTTGCTCCACCATTCAAAATGGTCGAGTTTGACATCAACTACGGAAAAGGAATCTCGAAAATTGGCGAGATCATCGATCTTGGCGTAGAAGCTGAAATCGTCAGAAAATCCGGTGCATGGTATTCGTACGACGATTACAAGCTCGGACAAGGAAAAGAAAATGTCAAAACTTGGCTCGAAGAACATCCTGATGTATCTCAAGAAATCGAAGCCAAAGTGCGTGAGTACTACAAAACACATGATCTCGAGGTACCAGAAGGTGCACATGACGGCGAAGAAGAAAATGCCAGCGTATCAGTGGATGAATAAACGCATCCCCAAAGAGATCGACGAAAAAATTGAAAAATAGAAAGCGAGCTGGGCGACTGGCTCGTTTTTTTCGCAAAAAAACAAAAACACCACAAAAAAAGACGAGATCGCTCCCGTCTTTTTCGATTCTAAATTTCCAGCGCATCCACGGAATCATTGAAGTCCTGTGGTGTAACTCCTGGGTTTTGCAATTGACTTTGTAGCTGCTGGACTTGGTTGTTCAAATTTTCGATTTGCGCATTGAGATTGTCCGCTTGTCCCATCAATTTTTTGTTTTCCAAATCTTTTGCCTCGATCATTCGTTGCAATTCTGCCTGCGATTTGTTGAGCTCTTTCGCATTTTTTGATGCTTTGAGACTGCTGTTGAGTCCGACCACCAAGCCGATGATCACCCCGATTGCAGCGATGCATACGATGAGCAGCGCCTGCGAAATTTTGAGCTGCCATAGCATAAATTTCAGTGCTGTGTCCGCAGAATTTTGCAGAGCAAAGATGACAACCAACACGATCGCAACGAGAGCGATAATAGTTTTTACTCGTGACATAATCCCTCCTAGTTTACCTAATTTCTATACTAGCTTTATCATAACTTGTAAATGGTTTTTTATCAACCAATTTTTGCAAAAGAGAGAAAACTGGTTTCCGAGAAACGAGCGACGACACTCTAGAGAATCTTTTGTATCGGGAAAAATTATTAGAAAAACTTCAGCAGAAAAATTTGGCAAAAGTTTCAAAAATAAATCGAGAAATCGCCGGGAAGTGATATAATAGGAATAGTTTTGAAAGGAAAAAATATGTACAAACTTATTTCAATCGATATGGATGCGACCATTTTGCAAAGCGACCATACCATCAGTGAGCACACGCTGAGGACACTTCGACGAGCGTCTGAACAAGGTGTTGAAGTGATGATTAATACAGGAAGAACTTTCACCGAGGCAATGCTATATTTTGATCAGCTCGACTTCGTGCACTATTTTGCACTTGCCAATGGCTCGCTGATCTACAACCATTTTGAAAATCATTTTGAACGCATCAAACAAATTGACATTCGATTTATGCACAAAGCGCACGAGTATTCGGCGCCGTATGCTGACGTTGCAGCACTTGTAGTCTCTGGAGAACGACACACCTATGCCGATGAAATTTATCGCAATGGGAAGGGCGCACAGCAGCATCGTGATCTTTGCGGCGATGGAAATTTGATCTACAAAAACGATTTGCTTCAAACGCTCGACAAAAGTTTTATCGCTAAAGGGCTGCTCATCGGGGATCATGAAGCACTCAAGAGTATCAAATTTCAGTTGGAAGATTATTTTGGTAACGAAATCAAAGCAGTATTTTCGCTCCCTAGAACGCTGGAGATTCTTCAGCCAGATATGGACAAATCCAATGCGCTTGAGCATATGATGAAGCTGCGTAATATCCAAAAAGAACAGATCATTGCAATTGGCGATGGCGAAAATGACATCGGAATGCTCGAGTCGGCAGGCGTGGGCGTTGCAATGGGCAATGCAGCAGAAAAATTGAAGGAGGTAGCAGACTTTGTTTCACTCAGCAACAATGAAGATGGCGTAGCGCTTGCTGTAGAAAAACTGCTGTTTGCAAAGTAGAGGGCTATGCGAAACAGAGCAAAGCAGGGATCTATAAAAAAATCGGGAGGAATCATGATCGATCTACTTTTTCCCAAAAACATCAACTGTATTTTTTGTTCTCTGCCGATCCACGAGGAGAACTATCTTTCGCTGTGCAAAAAATGCTATCAAAAACTAAAATTTCTGGAAGAAATCTGCATACGCTGTGGCCGCAGTGGCAAGGGCAGAACCTTATGCACGGATTGTGCGAGCGAGAAATATTATTTTGACCGAGCGTTTTCGGTGCTGGAATATAATGATACGATGCATCATCAGATCTATGCCTACAAATATGGACAAAAAAGTTTTTTGGGAAAATATTTTGGGCAGTTGATGCAAGATTTTTTGATACAAAACAAGATCGAATACGATTTTATTGTGCCTGTGCCAATCTCGACCAAACGAGAAAACACTCGGGGCTATAATCAGAGCTTGCTATTTGCACTCGCCATCGATGAAGAAAAAACGCTCGAACTATTTATTCGAAAAAAGCACACCAAATTTTTGTCTGGGCTCAGCGCAGCCAATCGAATTTTGGAACTTCAAGACGCTTTTGCGATTGACGAAGAAGCGTTGTCTACGATGCTAGAGCGATATTATCAAAAGTCGAGCTTGGATCGCGATGCAGAATCCGTAGCAAAAGAGCGAGAAGATGAAAGCGATGATCCTTTGCAATTTGATCCAAAGATTCAAATATTGATGGTCGATGATATTCTTACCACAGGCTCGACGCTCAACGAATTGTCCAAACTCCTAAAAGAAAATGTGCACAATGTAGAAATCACCGTGCTCACATTATGCAATGCACGAAAGTAGAAAAGGAGAAGACCTTTCAAAATCAGCAAAAATCGTAAGAAAAAATATTTGACAATCAATGCTTTCTTTGGTAAACTATTTCGGTAAACATTCCGCACGAAACAGGTTGAAACTCACACGAGTGCCTGCATAGGCGAGACTTATAATGAGGAGGTGTTCCAATGTACGCAATTATCGAAACTGGTGGAAAACAGTACATGGCAAAAGTAGGAGATACTCTTTTTGTTGAGAAGCTAAACGCAAACGAAGGAGAAACTGTTACACTAAAAGCTGTTGCTGTTTCGAGCGAGGCAGGACTAAAAACAGGTGATGACGCTGGATCTGTTACTGCAAAGGTAGAAGGTCACGGCAAAGCGAAAAAAATCATCGTGTTCAAGTATAAGGCGAAAAAAGACTACAGAAGAAAACAAGGTCACAGACAGCCATATACAAAAATCACAGTAGAAGCAATCAACTAATGATTACTGTAAAAATTTTGCACAAGCCGCAAGAATTCTATCAAGTAGAAGTGAGCGGTCATGCAAATCAAAATGAATATGGACAAGACATTGTCTGTTCCGCCGTATCCGCGCTGACGATTGCCACGCTCAATGGACTCATCGAGGTGGTAAAGGCAGAGGTCGAGTATGAGATCGACGACGGATACACAAAATTTGAAGTTTATCCAAAAGATTCTATACAAAATGATTTTGTAAAAGTACTGATTGGCACATACGAGCTTGGCATCCAAGCGATGCTCGAGGACTATGGTCAATATGTACGAATCGAAAAGAAGGAGGTGCAACCACATGATCAAGATTAATCTGCAACTTTTTGCGAGTAAAAAGGGAGTTGGTTCATCAAAGAATGGTCGTGACTCTCAATCCAAACGATTGGGCGTCAAAAAATTTGATGGCGAAGTGGTTCCAGCTGGATCGATTATCGTTCGCCAAAGAGGAACAAAAATTCATCCAGGAACAAATGTAGGTAGAGGTGGCGATGACACACTATTTGCTTTGATCGATGGAAAAGTTAAATTCGAAGTAAAAGACAAAAAACGTAAGCAGGTAAGTATTTATCCAGCTTAATAGCAACGTGGACAAGGGGCGATTTTCGCCCTTTTTTGTTGTAAAAAATCGTTGTTTTCTATTGGGCGTTGAGTGACCTCAGAAGTGTAATGTCGAAATGGATTGATATGAACAAAAATTTTTGCGCTGTTACACAGAGGACTGTCTAGGAAGACTTGCTAAAATACACAAGGAATTGAAAATACAAAAGGATTGGAAAAGTACAAGAGGGAAAATAAAAAAAGGGAAAATTCAAAAGGGATGGATATGATAAATATTGTATTGGTTGAGCCCGAGATTCCGCAAAACACGGGCAATATTATTCGAACTTGCGCTTGCACGGGTGCGGTGCTTCATCTGGTGCATCCACTGGGCTTCTCGATGGACGAAAAAAGTCTCAAACGAGCCGGACTGGACTATATCGATTTGGTGGAGATTAAACATTACGATGACTTCGAAGATTTTGTTTCCCAAAATCCTGGGCAATATTTTTTGTTCTCGACCAAAGCACAAAAACTTTATACCGACGCTGAGTATGCGGACAATTGCTATTTGATTTTTGGCAAAGAAACAAAAGGCCTCAACGAAGAAATTCGAAATGCATATGCCAATTCACTCGTCAAATTGCCGATGAAAACGTCGGAGCGAATTCGCTCGCTCAATTTATCCAACACGGTCTGCGTTGCAGTTTTTGAAGCGATACGACAGATTGGCATGAAATAATGCGCATAACCATAAAAATCAATATTGGAATCGAAATAGATTGTTAAGCGAAAATATAAAAAAACGCTAACTTTTTCTGTTTTTTCTATTGATATTATTTTGCTTTTGTATTAGAATAACCTATATATAGAAGAAATTATTTTAAGTTGTATGAGAAGTTAGGGAGAGAGCGACAGCCACCGAAGGGACAAGTCAATAGATGCCACTTATTGATGAAATTCTCAGGTAAAAGAACTTGGCTTTGACAACACTCTGGT
>JBHBDS010000063.1:0-4305 GCA_041784625.1 Filifactoraceae bacterium | reverse complement strand
CTTTGAAAGTATTGCTTAAAGAAAAATTGGTGCTGACCTTTTTGTTTCAAAAACAAAAAATAATCCTCAACATATTTTCCCAAATATAATGTACCATAATTTATGAAAATAGTCTATAAAGGAGACTTATGTCACAGAATATCGATCTAACCACAGGAAGCATATCGCAAAAATTAATAAAATTTACGCTGCCAATTCTCGGCTCGTCTTTTATCGGAATGACGTACACCTTTGTCGATATGATATGTATCGGTGCGCTCGGCTCTGGCTCCGTGGCGGCAGTCGGCTCGGCGGGCTTCTTTATGTGGTTTGCCAACGCATCGTCCGCAATGGCGAGAATCGGGACGCAAGTTCTCACCTCGCAAGCCTATGGACGCAAAAACTATGACGATGTAAAAAAATACTCCGAGGCAGCGATTTGGATTAATCTTCTCTTTGGACTTTTGGTGGCGATTTTGCTCACCGCTTTCAACAAAGAATTGATCGAATACTTCAACCTCGGCGATGCAAAAATTATTCTCGAAGGACGACAATATCTCGTCATCATTGCGCTGGCGATGCCATTTACCTATGTCAATCCCGTCATATCGGCGATGCTCAACTCCGTCGGCGACAGCAAATCACCCTTTGTCGCAAATGCCGCCGGACTTGTGTTCAACATCGTATTCGACGTGTTGCTTGTGTTTGGGCTCGGGCCATTTCCTGCGCTCGGCGTAATCGGTGCTGGAATTGCAACCTCGTTTGCTGCGGTACTCACCTTTGTCATCTTGCTCTATCGGCTGACCAAACTCCCTGCGCATATCAAACTCAAATTATCCAAAATTCCTGCGAGAGAAAACTTGTTTGCCATCATGCGCACAGGCTTTCCATCCGCATTGCAATCGACGCTTTATTGCTGCTACTCCATCGTACTCGCGCGCATCATTTCGCAGTTTGGCGCAACCTCCATCGCTGTCCAAAAAGTCGGCGGACAGATCGAGTCCATCTCGTGGATGACTGCAGACGGATTGGCAATCGCAGCGACCGCTTTTGTCGGACAAAACTATGGCGTCAAAAATTTTGAGCGAATCCGTGACGGAATCCGAATCCTCTCACGCTTCACGCTGCTGTTCGGATTGTTTGCAACCGTGCTACTCATCTTCTACGGTGGGCCACTGTATTCGATCTTCTTACGAGAACCAGAATCCATCCTCGGCGGTGCCAGCTATGCACGAATCCTCGGCTTCTCACAGATATTTATGTGCCTCGAACTACTGTATATCGGAATCTTCAACGGGCATGGCGAAACGAGAATCCCTGCGCTGATGAGCATTCTTCTCACAGGCTCGAGAATCCCCATCGCCCTGATTTTGTCCAAAACATCACTCGGCGTCGATGGCATCTGGTGGGCAATCTCTGGCACCAGCATCGTCAAAGGCACGACCATCCCGCTTGTGTTCTATCTGTATCAACACCGCTTGAAAAAAAATCATGTGGTGGAATAAATTTTTTTCAAAACAAATTTCTGATAAATGCGTGGTGAAAACTGCGCATTTTTAATTTTTATCTAAATTTTTACTAAACCCTTTACCCCCCCTAAAATTATGATATTCTAATGCAAAGAAGAACAGACAGCGAGGTAACAGACAAAAGAATGGTACCTAATACAAAACTTAAAAAGGGGGAAATTATGAACACAAAAATTGCAAAAAAATTTATGACCGCAATGTTTGTCCTATCGATCTTCACGATCGTCAGCATTGCGATGACAACACAATCCTTTGCGTCACCATATAACATATGGGTTGCGAAGGATGGAGGTCTTGTTCAGCTCACCGACGCTGAAATCGAATACACTGACGGAGGGAAAATTTCTTATGATAGTGTCAAAAACACGCTGACACTCAACAATGTAACGCTCGAGCCAGTCGATGCATCTAGTCATATAACTTCTAACTCTTCTGCTGCGATTGTAATCAAGGTAGACGGCGTAAAAATTAATCTAGTAGGCAACAATGAGATTAAGCAGACAGGAGCCAAAAAAGGTATATCCTTAGGGATATCTGCCCAATACAAAAATCTCACTTTTATGAACGGCTCACTAAAAATAATCTTCGAGGGAGATAATTATGTTACTAATTTCGGAATTGATAGCAATAACCTCACTGTATCTAATAGCAGCCTGACTGTCATCACTGGAAAATCTTTTAATTGTACCGCTATCCAATGCTCGGATTTAACTGTCGATAATCATTCAAGCATTACTGCTACTGCTGGTGAGACTTACACTGGAGAAGCTGTTGCGATTGATTGTAGTGGTGATCTAAACATGAATAACAACTCAACAATCACTGCTTCTGCTGGAAATTCAGAATCAAATTCCTATGCAATTAGGTGTAGCTTATTAACAATGGATAATAGATCTACAATCACTGCTTCTGCTGGAAATGCAAAAGCAAATTCCTACGCAATTAGGTGTAGAGGTTTGACATCGAAAAAAGGATCTATAGTCACTGCTTCTGCTGGGGATTCGGAAAACAAATCAAATGCAATCATTTGTAACCATATTACCCTAAACAACTCTGTAATTAATGCTAAAACTGGTAAAGCTACTGTAGATCCTACTGTAATCTATGCCGGATTAGGTAATATAGAAGTTGATAACAATTCATCTCTTATCGTAGAATCAACGGACACGACTACTTTCCACGGCCTGAAAATCGAGAGTGGAAATCTGATAGTAACTAACAATTCTGTTGTCAGTGCCAAAGCCGCTGGAACTACCTATACAAAAGACAGTACAGCAATTTTTATTAGCGGAGGACTGACACTAGGGGTTGATAATAAGGATGACTCCAAAATCTATGCGAAGACTGGTGGTTCTAAAAACAATTATGCAATTATTGCAAACTACGACTCTACTGTCGAAGGTGGAACGATTCAAGCTATTGCAACTTCATCAGAAAATGAATCTATTGCATTAAAAGTAAGCGGCGAACTAACTTTCCGTTACGGAAACATTTCTCTGGAGTCAACGGGGAACAAAGACAAATCATACGGCCTTTTTGTTGATGGCAATGATATTATTATCTTCAGCGACAATATTGACATCAAAGGTGATAAACAAGCAATAATAATTAACGGGACAGGAACAGTATACAATTTCACATCCCGCTATTATGTAAAAAAGGATCTTAATGACGGCAATGGTCTAGTCGATCTTAACGGAGCAGAACTCAATGACCCAAGCATCAAGCGCATTCGAGTCACTCCTACAGCTCCACCAACTCCTCCAAGCTCTGGCGGCGGTGGCGGCGGTTCGTCCTACTCCTCCGTTCGTCCAGACTCCGTAACAGCGCAGCCAACAACCACAACAGCTGGCGTACAAGAAATAAAGCTCAGCATCGGTTCTAACGTACTAACCATCACAAAGAACGGCGCGACTAGAACAATCGCAATGGATATCGCTCCATTTATCGAAAATGGAAGAACCATGGTTCCACTACGCTACGTCGGCGAAGTCCTCGGACTTGAGGTCAAATGGAATGCAGCAGAAAAAATTGTGACACTGCTCGATGACAAGAACGAAATCATCGTGCCAATCAATAGCCTCACGATGAAAGTGAACGGCAAAGAAGTACAAAGCGATGTGCTTCCAGTGCTGACACAAGGCAGAACCATTCTGTCCATCAGCAATGTGGCAAAAGCGCTCGGACTCGAAGCAGGCAAAGACATTCTGTGGGACGATGCAACCAAGACCGTAACCATTATCAAAACGAAATAATAAAGCAAAATAATAAGGCAAAATAACAATCAAACATTTTTATACAAACTCAACGGGACAGTGTACGCTGTCCCCTTTTTTGCGCATGCTCAGCTCAATCCAAATGTCGAGAAAATTACGTTCTTAATAACCTATTCGTCAAAAAAATTGCGAGGCACAATGCTTTGCAATTTTTATGTTCAAAGATTTATTAATTTATATCTCTGCATACAAAATTATAAAACTGTATGCAGAAAGTGATGACAATAATGGGGGTGTATTCTAATGAATGATCGTGCTACGTCCGCACTTGCTTTACTAAAGAACCATGCCAATGAAACTAACAAAAGTTTTCAATTTACCTTGCAGCTATTCTGTCAGGAAGAGTTCTTGCGTCTTTGCTACTAAGAAGCTGGTGTCACCGAATGAAAAAATCTCATCAGCACCACCACTTTTCAATTGCGGCAAAAAATGGTCCTTTTGGCGTATTTATTCGATTATTTTTATATGCTATACTCACGATGGGAGATTGTAACGATGTAACTTGACATCGTAGCACTATT
>JBHBDS010000062.1:0-3544 GCA_041784625.1 Filifactoraceae bacterium | reverse complement strand
GAAGATGGGGAATCTCCAACTGCTCAGCAAAAAAGCCATCCAAGCGATTCAAAAAGAAGTCGATGAGGAGAAGCAAGTCATCATTTTTCTAAACAAAAGAGGATTTGCCACGACGCTCACCTGCGATTTTTGCAATCATACGGCGATGTGCCCGTCCTGCGATATTTCTCTTACCTATCATCAAGTGGGCAACAAATTGCTTTGTCATTACTGTGGACACCAAGAAGAATACCACAAAAAATG
Source organism: Filifactoraceae bacterium (assembly GCA_041784625.1). GTDB lineage: Bacteria > Bacillota > Clostridia > Peptostreptococcales > Filifactoraceae > JAUNKE01. The sequence continues at coordinate 3,301 of JBHBDS010000062.1, read as the reverse complement.
CAAAAACTGCGCCGTGGGGCATTATCAACACATCGGCTATGGAACGCAGCGGATTGAGCAGGAAATTTCTTCGCTTGTCCAAAATGCAAACATCGTGCGACTCGACAAAGACACGACGCAGGGAAAGGACTCGCACGAAAAATTGCTCCAGCGTTTCAAAAATCAAGAATCCAATATTCTAATTGGCACGCAGATGATTAGCAAGGGATTGGATTTTGAAAAAGTAAGTCTCGTTGTTGTGCTCAATGCGGATCAGGGACTCCGCTTTCCGGATTACCGCAGCAAAGAAAAGACACTCAGTCAAATTTTGCAGGTGTCGGGACGAGCGGGTAGAGGATCTTTGGGCGGAAAGGTAATCGTCCAAACCAACGACAGCGGCAACAAGATTTTTGAATATGCGATCAAACAAGATTATTCCGGTTTTTTTTGGGAAGAAATAAAAGAAAGAAAAGCGTTCTTGTATCCGCCGTTTTCGACACTCCTTCGCATTCAATGTGCGGCAGAGCAGTCGGAGCTTGCAGCAGAAACTGCCGTGCGAATCAAAGATGCGGTGGAATATTATCTCACCAAGAGAGAGCGAAACATCACAGCGATTGGACCAGTGCCCAACTTGATTCAGCGCATCGAAAACAAATATCGCTGGCAGATGTTTTACAAGATCGAAAATGACGAGGATGTCGTCCTAACAAAAAAGATAATACAATATATTTTGACAGAGAAGCGTGCGGTGATTGTACCGCAAGGGGTTTTTGTCAGCGTGGATATCAATCCAAAAAATATGATTTGATGGAGGAATTATGGCACTAAGAATGATAAGACATGAAGGGGATGAGGTGCTTCGCAAAGTTTCAAAACCAGTCACGGAAATGAACGAGCGAACCAAAATTCTGATTGAAGATATGATTGAGACAATGAACGATGCGGATGGCGTCGGACTTGCTGCACCACAGGTTGGAATTTTGAAAAGATTGTTTGTCATCGATGTTGGCGATGGGCCGATCGTGATGATCAATCCAGAAATTCTCGAAACATCGGGCAAACAAGTCGGCGACGAAGGATGCTTGAGCGTTCCAGATTATTTTGCCGAAGTAGAAAGACCAAATTATGTGAAAGTAAAATTCCAAAACGAAAATATGGAAGAAGTGATTATGGAGGGCGAAGAGCTTTTTGCCAGAGCGGTTCTCCACGAAAATGATCATCTCAACGGAGTGTTGTTTGTCGATCATATTGACGAAAAGAGAAGCGCAAAAAGGAGCTAAGATGAAAGTTGTTTTTATGGGGACGCCTGAGTTTGCGGTGTATTCACTCGATGCGATTGCCGAGCGTGGAGATGAGATTGCGCTGGTGATTTCTCAAGAGGACAAAGCACGAGATCGTGGCAAAAAAATTCAGCCACCACCCGTCAAGGAAAGAGCCATCGAGCTTGGTATCGAAGTCTTTCAACCCAAAAGTATCAAGTCGGACGAAGCGTATGAGATTTTGCAAAAAATAAATCCAGACATCATCGTCGTGACGGCATACGGACAAATTGTTCCAAAAAGAATTTTGGATTTGCCAAAGTACGGATGCATCAACGTCCATGCATCATTGCTTCCAAAATACCGTGGTGCAGCACCGATCCATTACGCACTGATTGATGGCGAGCAAAAAACTGGAATCACGACCATGGTGATGGCGGAGGGGCTCGACACGGGCGATATGCTCGTTGCAGACGAAATTGCAATCGATGAATCCGATGATCTCAAATCTTTGCATGACAAGCTCGCCGTGCTCAGCAAAAAAACATTGACAAAAACGCTCGATATGATTGAAAAAGGTGGAGTGATCCGAACAGAGCAAGATGATAGCAAATCAAGCTACGCATCGCTTATTCACAAAGAGATGGGGCATATCGATTTTTCGAAAACGCCGAGAGAAATCATCAATCTTTCTCGTGCAATACCGACCTTTGCTTATATGGAGGGGCAAGTGATCAAACTGTTTGACGGAAAAGTCGGGAGCGAAAATATTTCGGAGGATTATGGAAAAATTGTTCAAGTCGGCAAGGATCACCTAGAGATTCAAGCCAAAGGGGGGATAATTTGCTTTTTCGGGATACAAATGCCAAACAAGAAGAGAATGCGAGTCGAAGATTTTCTCAAAGGAAACAAAATTGAAACTTCGCTCACATTAGAATAGGAGAAGCTATGTTTTACTACGACTACACCATCATTTTGCTGATTCCAGCACTATTGCTCACCATGTATGCACAGAGCAAAATTCAATCCGAATACAATCGCTATCTTCGTGTCAAAGCGCAAAAAGGGTACACTGGCGCACAGGCAGCGAGAGAAATTCTCAACCGCAACGGACTATCCTCGGTACCGATTGAACTTATTTCAGGAAAACTCAGCGATCATTACGATCCGAGAACGAGAGTGCTGCGTCTGTCCAATGATGTTTACAATGGAACTTCCATCGCTGCCAATGCGATTGCAGCGCATGAAGTTGGTCATGCGATTCAGCACGCCAATTCCTACTTTGCGCTGAATTTCCGCAATGCAATTTTTCCAGTGGTGAGCATTGCGTCACAAGCGGCGATGCCACTGATTCTGATCGGGCTGTTCTTTTCGCAATTCAATGGACTGCTTGACATCGGAATTTTGCTTTTTACCGCAACGGTGTTGTTCCAAATTGTCACTTTGCCAGTAGAATTTGACGCAAGCAGAAGGGCAATCAATGCTCTGCAAGCCGACGGGATTCTTGCTGGCGATGAGATTCGACAGGGCAAAAAAGTGCTGAGTGCTGCGGCACTGACCTATGTTGCAGGAGCAGCAACTGCGATCTCGCAGCTGCTACGACTGCTGACGATACGAAATAATCGAAGAAGATAAAGATTTGCGCTGGGAAACTGGCGCATTTTGTTTTTTGGGAAAAATTGAAGAAAGCGTAAACTGAGATGGAAGGAAATTCGCAAAGAAAAATTCATTTTGAGTTGAGAACGATTTGGAATTAACCATAAGGGGTGTTCTTTTGTCAAATCAATCGAGCAATAGACAAATTCGGTATTTTTTAGTAAAATGAGGATGGCGGATTGTGCGGAAAACAAAGTGCAAATTGCAACAAAGCAATCCGCAAAAAATAATATATTTCTGCAATTGCTGGCTTGTCGAGCCAGAGAAATGTATAGGGAAATAAAATTAGAAATAGAGCGTGTGCATCTTTGTGATAATAAAGAATAAGATGCAAAAACAAGTGATAATATGGAAAATCCAAGATTAAAAGCATATAAAATTTTATATCAAGTGATCTACGAAGGCGG
>JBHBDS010000061.1:0-7839 GCA_041784625.1 Filifactoraceae bacterium | reverse complement strand
GCATTTGTGTTTGATTCCCTCCTTTTTTTGTTGTGGTGACTAAATTATATAGGAGAATTGGACACAAATGCATTTTTTTGCCAAAAAATCCTAACTATTTTTTCAATAGCTAGGATTTTTCCCAATAGATATTATACAACCAAAAATTTCTCCATCATGCGAACAAGAAAAAGCCTCCCGTGGTTTGTACGAAAGACTTTTTCTTGTGATTTGAGTATTGGAATATTTATTATTAGGATATTTGCAATGTTTAGTGTATGCTACATAGCGTTTTCTTTATTAATCGTTACTTCTTTGGTCGTCGGATTCCAAGAAATATCTATTTTTCCAAATACTTGGAATGCCTTCACTAGGTTGCTGATGGAGAGATAGGTTCTTGATCCTTCGATAATTGGTGCTACATCCCCGCTAATTGTTTTTTCGCCTGAGCTAATTTTTTTGCTACTTGCAGGGATTTTGAGCTCATGACTACCGTCTCTCATAATGATCGTGCGGTTTGCTTGATCCCAAATCACTTCCATTCCAAGTGCCTCTGCTGCATGGCGAACAGGAATCATCGTTCTTCCATTTCGAATAAATGGTGTCGCACTGAGCAGCGAAGAAGATTGTTTCCCACCAATATTTTTCCAAACTTCTTTTGACCCAATTTTGAATTTTATCTTTTGCGAAGTGCTCATCGCTTCTGCTTTCGGTGTTTGATGGTCATTGATTGTTTCAACTTTTTTGTTTTCGGAAGAAAGAACTTTTGTTTCACTTTTATTTTCTTTCTTTTTGTCGTCCAATTTTTTCCCTGCATCTGGTCTTACTGTACTCGATGTGCGGGTATCGCTTGTTTTTGGTACATAATTTTTGTCATTTGTTTTGGTAGAGCCCGAATTGTTTGGTGTAGTTGATCCCAAATTTGGTTTTGTCGGATTATCTTGAGGTTTTGACGTATTTTGTGGTTCAATAATTATATCTATCGCACCAATTGATTGAAGCTGAGCTTTCACTTTTGCCACATCCGCAATACGATTTTTTGATATATCCACGTTTTGAAGTTTTTCTAGCGATAACAGCGGACTGATATCTTCAATCCTATTTTCGGACAAAGATAAGAAATGTAGGATCGAAAGATTGCTTATCGGCTGGAGATCGGAAATATTATTATGATCGAAGTTCAAAACACTCAGCTTTTCTAATTTTGAAAGTGGAGACAAATCTTCTACCAAATTGTTTGGCATCTCGAGATTTCCAAGATCTTTCAAATTTTTTAGCGGCTCAATATCATTAATTTTGTTCTCTCCGAGCTTTAGATACTCCAGTTGAGTCATATCGTAAAGTTCGGAAATATCAGTCAAGCTCGCTCCAGTAATTTCAAGGCTGTAAATACCTTTGGAAAGATTTTTCAGGTCTTCATTGTTGATACTAACGCCTATTAAACGGAAGTTCTCCAGATTCGCTATTAAATGAAAATGTTTGTTTTTCAAGGTTGCATTATCAATGACCAAACTTCTTAGCCCTTTGATTTTTGCCAAATCAAACATATCTACATCCCGAACTTTTTCAATAATGATCTGATCTATGCGATTAAAGTGCTGAAGTTCTTTGATTTCTTCTGCTGTCACCGACGAATTTAGATTAATACTTACATATTGATTTGTTTTCACCTCAAGCATTTCAAATGCCAATATATCTTCTGCGCTGACCTCAGATTCAAGCGTTCTTGAAATATTTGTAATGCCAGCCTTCTTCTCTGATTCAATTAATGCTGAGTTTACAATTCTTTTGATATAAGCGCTCTGGATCACACCTTGTGCAGTAGTTTGTGGATAATTTCCGGCTCCACTGTTTGGTGATTCTCCTCGCATCTCTTGCATGCCATTTATTATTTTGCCCAATTCGCTGTTATCTTGATTTGTTTGTTGATTTTGCAAATCCAATTTTTGTGCCACATTTACATTGTCTGCTTGATTTTTTTCTTCGGAAGAAAAATCGCTAATATTTTGCACTGCATTGTGTTCTGATGTGTTTTCTGTTTCTTGTGTCTTCTTGGACGAGCTCTCTGTTTGAGCAGTGTCCATATCAGCTTCTTGTTGCATAGTTTGTGAAGATATTGGTGTCGTCTCGTTTCCAATTTCTTCCGCAAAGGCAATTCCTGTTGAAGAAACCGCTATGCATGCGGACATCATAAGGGATAAAACTCTTTGATATTTCATAATTCCTCCTCTTGCGCTCCGATTTTTGGGCATAAAAATGCAACCTCTGAGATGTCAAAGATTGCAGTGCAAAAATTGGAGCATTCTCATGCGATCTGTCTAAGGTCTTCCTTAGTCCATAAATATTCCTACCGTATTGCCAAGGACAGAAATTGCAATTAATGCTCGAGTAATTAGAAATTTTTTTTTGTGACGTGAAGTCATTTCGACTAGCATCGCAATTGGAGAAAGGCTCCCACAAAACCACACCAGCATCTGCGCTCCAATTTGATAATATTCGAGCCCAAGGACAAAAATCCAAGCCAAAATCATTCCCCAAGCACCAAGCGTGTAAAAAATAATTCGATTTTTTCTTTCGTCCCTGATAACAAGCAGAGCTACTAGTCCAATCAAACTGATCACAACAATCACAATAAATGTGATGATAAGCTTTTCGAGCTGATCCATTTCGATTGCCCCTTTCTATCCTGTCATAGGATCATTGTGTGATAAAAATATAAGGAATTTTTTAATAAAAATCTAAAGAATTCTAAAGTCTTTATGAGATAACTAGCATCATTTGAATAGAAAAAGTATCTTCATCTTCAATGATTTGTGTCTCACCGTTGTATGCTCGGATAATTTGGCGAATGCTTATCAGCCCGATGCCATGACTTTCAATCTCTTCATTCTTTTGTTTTTTTGCATTTTTTTGCTCGATGAAAAGTTTATTTTCTTCGACCAATATTTTAAGAGTCACTCTCTGAGTAGGATCAGCGTATTTTTTGATATTAGAGGATAAATTGTCGAAAATTCTTCGAAGCTCTTGCAGATCAAAATTCCCAGAAAAACTCGGGCAATCCAAAATGATTTCACAATCAAAATCTTCCAACTCTCCTTCCCATTCCTCGACCAACTGCTCCATCAAAAGTTTTCCATTTTCGAAAAACTCCACTTTTCGCTGTGTTCCTTCGAGCAAACGATCGGTCAATTCTTTCATCTGCAATTCTTTTTTCTGCATCATATCAAGATATTCTCGCATTTCTTCCATCGTCAAATTTGATTTTTGCTGAAGAAATTCGGTATAGGATAGCATGGATGTTAGCGGTGTACGAATATCGTGAGACAAGGATCGAATGAGCAATCTTCTCTCATCCGACATCTCTCTTTCTCTTTCTACCAATTTTCGCTCCGTCTCCGAAAGATAGTTGATCCGTTCAGCAAGTTCGGTAAGTTCATCCTCCCCCTCGACACGCACTTTGTAGTCCATTCGATGAATTCGCAGCGCATCTACACCACGAATAATTTCACGCAAATAGGACAGCTTTTGACTAAGTAACACTAGAAAAAGTGCCACAAAAAAACCCATGGACGCAAAAATACTCAACATCCGTATCCAGTTTTTGAGATTGCTCCTTGCAAATTCATCGATAACAATCTGATGCTTGTCAAAATAGATCTCAGCGAAAGAAAAGGCAGTCAAATACAAAAAGGAAAACAAAAATAAACTTGTTCCAAAGGAAAAAGCCGAATATCCCAAAATCGTGCGACCAAGTCTCCCTTTTCGATTAGTCTGCATAGTACCCTCTTCCCCAAGCGGTTTTGATATATTTCGAATTTTTGGAGCTGTCACCAAGTTTTTTTCGGATATTTTTGATATGAACCATGATGGCAGAATCTCCTACCGCATCCTCTTCCCAGATGCTGCTGTAAATATTATCGAGCGAGTAGATTTTCTTCTTATTCGTCACAAAAAGTTCAAGAATCTTAAACTCTGTATAGGTCAGTGCAATGATCTCATCCCCTCGCAATACACTCTGGCTATCCAAATCCAAGAACAAGTCTTGAAATTCAATACGATTGCTCTGTTGTTCTGTTGGAATATCCTTACGATTGCGCCGCAAAATCGCTTTGACACGCATCAACAATTCAATATTAGAAAACGGCTTGACGATATAATCATCCGCCCCAGCCGAAAATCCCAGTACCTTGTCCGACTCTGCGGAATAAGCTGTCAAGAAAATGATCGGCGTCTCCATTTTTTCACGAATTTGAGACGCCAGCATAAATCCAGACAGCTCCGGCATATTCACATCCAAAATAAATAGATCGATCTCATCTGAAAGCTGATCCAAAACTTCTTTTCCATCTTTTGCAATCAATACTTCATAACCCTCTCCCAGCAGAAGAAGTTTCAATATATCACGTATTTCTTTTTCATCATCAGCAATCAGCACGCAATTTTTGTTATTTTTCATAAATCCTCCAGCGATGTCATTCTTTGCCAAAACATTGTAACACAAAAAAATTCTATCTTTCAACCAAGGTCAGAGTATCTTTTTTCTTGGATGTATCCTCATGTCATCCGATCATCTACATAAAAAATAGGAAAATCTACCCTCCATAAAAAAGTGCGATGAGTAGATCTCCTTGCCAATAACAGAAAAGAGCCTGTTGCCAAGCTCCAAAGGAAAAAGATTTGTTAGCCAATAAAATAACTCAATATCCCAAGTCCAAACACATCCGCAATCGCATGGGACAAAACAATCGGATATAGATTCTCTCGATTAGTTTTTTCAAATACAAAGTAATACACGATTCCGATCAAGGAAATACCGATCGCCGGCACGATTCCCTGATAAGTGTGGAAAGAGAATCTTACAAGAAGCGATAGCAAAAAGACCCAGCGCACATTCTTTGGTGCGACAAAAAGACACATCCCGATGAAAAATATTTCTTCATAAAAACCATTGAGCATTGCGTAAATAATCGATGACCATCGTAGTTGCTCGATAATACGAAGTCCTTCCGCAGACTCGGCGCCTGCACCACTATCAAGTAGTGATGGGAGAAAAGTTCCCACACCGATAAAATACAAATCCACCATCAGTGCCAACAATACAAATAAGCCAATCGCTTGAAAAGTAGTCTTGAGGTTGATCTTGAATTTCCATTGCGAAAAATCAAAATTTCGAAATCTAAGATATAGTAGTGCAATAAGAAGTAGCGAGCCCTGCAAAACCAATCCGCCTAGATTATCTGCCGTCGAAAACTCCAAACTCTCCACCAACGCAGGATTCGATAACTTACTAAAGGCCGTTTGCGAAATGTAGATTGCCTGTGAGAACATAATAATTGTCAAAATAAGGATATCCCACCATTTTAGCTCTTTAAGACTTCTTCTTCCCAACAATTTATCTTTCAACGTCATGATTCCTCCTATTCTCTCACAAATACTTTTTTTGATATGGCTATTGTACCGATAATTTATGAACTTCACTCATAGAGAAATCTAAAGAATTCTAAAGAAAAAACTTGATAGATCGTAGGATGCTACGTGACTAAGCGACGGGCAACACCAAGGTAGATATTTTCGCAAAAAGCTAGCCTTAAAAAACCGACCATTGTTGGGAATAATCCACAAAACGGTCGGCATATTACTAATATCTGTATTTTGGTTCGATGACGATTCTGCGATAAGGATCTTTGCCTTCGCTATAGGTTTTAACATATCGATCATCTTTTAGTGATGCATGGATGATTCTGCGCTCATATGGATTCATCGGCTCAAGTTTAATGATTCTTCTTTGCTTGGTCGCCTGTCTTGCCATTTTGTTCGCATATTTCTTAAGCGATTCTTCTCGCTTTGAGCGATAATTTTCAATGTCTAGGAGAACTCTTACATAGTCGCTTTCGCCCTTATTTACTGCGAGATTTGCTAGCATTTGAAGCGAATCCAAGGATTCTCCTCTTCTGCCGATCAAACGAGATGCCGATTCCCCAAACACTTTGATGACAATATTATCCTCTTCCGTGCTTGTATTAATTTCTACATCGCTAATTCCAATGGATTCAAAAACTTCTTCGACAAATTTTCTTGCTCTTTCTTCCAATTCAGATGCTTCTACAGAAACTTTCTCTACAGGAGCTTCCACTGTTTTTTCTTCGACTGGAGCTTTTGTAGCGATGGTACTTTCATTAGTTGATTCGCTAATTTGAGTAACTTTTACTCGGTATTCTTTTTTGGCCAAAAATCCAAAGATACCTCCAGATTTTTGCTCATCGTACTGAATTGTTACATTTTCGATTGTAGTTCCAAGTTCACGAAGCGCTGCCTCAACAGCTTCTTCCTTGGTTTTTCCTACAGCTTCTACTGTTCTCATAATGCCTCCCTATTTCTTTTGTTTAGGAGCATTTTCTCCCTTGCTCGCTTTTACAAATTGTTTTTGGACAATGGAGAAAATATTTGATACTGCCCAATATAGAGACAATCCTGCAGGGAACGTACGTCCATACATCAAAATCAAAACCGGCATCATGTATGTCATGGTTTGGGTTGTCTGATTTTTCGGTTGTCCTTTTTGCATCAGCATCGAGTCAACAAGCGTTGTCGCTGCTGCAATAATTGGCAGAATATATGGCAGTGTAAAACCACCAATAGTGATGACATCAGGTGCAGACATCGATTGAATCCACAAGAATCCCTGATCCGCTGCTAGATAGGCTGCTTCGCTACCAAACACAAATTCCACTGGATCACGCAAAACGCGGAATAGTCCAAATAGAATCGGCAATTGAATCAGAAGTGGCAAACAACCCATCATTGGATTGATTTTGTGCTCCTGATAGAGCTGCATTGTCAGCTGAGATTGTTTCTCTTGGTTGTTTGGATATTTTTTCTTGATTTCATCAATCTTTGGTTGTATTTCCTGCATCGATTTCATCGAGCGATTTTGAGCATGCGTCATAGGTAGCAATAGCAACTTCACCACAATGGTAAAGATAATGATTGCCCACGCATAGTGCCCTACCAAGGTGTAAATCCATTTTAGAAGTGCACCTAGTAATGTGTAAATACCTGTCAATTAATCCTCCTTATGGTACTGGATCGTACCCACCCTCATGTAAAGGATGACATTTCAATATACGCTTTGTCGCCAAGATTCCTCCCTTAAATGCTCCATGCTTATTGATTGCCTCTATTGCGTAGCTGGAACATGTCGGATAAAACCTACAGGTCGGTCCTTTTAGCGGAGAAATTGCCTTCTGATAGAACCGAATCAGTGCTATCAGTGCTTTACTTATTATTTTCATGATATTCTAGTCCAATTTTCTTAAAGAGGTATTGAACAGACCTTTTGATTTCAAAAAAATTGTTTTCGCTTGCTGGTTTTCTTGCGATAAAAATAATATCGTATCCTTTTCCTTGAGGTTCAAGAAGTCTCAAACTCTCTTTCAAGTATCGACGGATTCGATTTCTAGTCACCGCATTGCCCACCTTCTTGGAGATGGAAAAGCCCGCGCGGAATTGATTCTTGCTCGGAAGATAGTAAATCACTAGATTTTTACAACCATAGGATTTTCCTTTGTTATACACTCTAGTGAAGTCTGTATTTTTTTTTAGTCTTTCAAAACCCATTTTATACCTCTGCGAACAAAAAAGGCCACAAATTCATTCAGTGGCCACAGGTTTTTATGCAGTTAGTCTTTTTCTTCCTTTAGCTCTTCTTCTTCTAAGGACATTTCTTCCGTTTGGAGTTTGCATTCTTTTTCTAAAACCGTGTTCTTTTTTTCTTTGTCTTTTCTTTGGTTGATATGTTCTTTTCATTCTTAAACACCACCTTTCCTCTCATAGTATGCTTATAGAGGCTGTTTTTGCGCT
>JBHBDS010000060.1:0-4336 GCA_041784625.1 Filifactoraceae bacterium | reverse complement strand
GTGTTGGGGGGATTTGCACTTTGGTTAATTTATCTTTTGAAATTTGGGGAAAACAATTGGGGACTTGTGAAAAAAGGCCTTGCGCTGGCGATTGCATTTTCAGCGTATGGCGCTTATTTGGTGACAAAATCAAAAATCGATGAGTTCAAAATGGTTGAAGCAGCAAAAGAAATTGTCGATGGAAATTTTGCCAAAAAAGTAAAGGGGCGAGGATTGTTTGCTGCGCTTGGCGACTGGGTCAACGAGGTAAATAACAAAACAAAATATATTTTGTGCAACAATGCCGAGATTGCACAAAAAATAAATACGATCAGCAAGGATTTGCACGAGATGGTGATGCATAGCGAGATGGCGACCGAAAATGTGGCGCACTCGATTCACGAAATGGCGATCGGCAGCAATGATCAGCTGACTTCGACCATGGAGATCAAACAGCGAATGGATTTGATTCTCGACAATACCGAGCAGATTCAGTCGCATTCGGAGACGACTTATACCCTTGCAAAAGAAATGATGAGCTCGGTGAAAAATAACTCGGAAGTCTTTTCCTATGTCATTGATAAAATGAAAAACAATGCACAGTCCACCGAGGGGATTTTGGAAAAGATCAATCAACTACATAATGAGGCAGAAAAAATTCATCAGATCACCAATGCAGTGACGGAAATCAGTCAGAAAACCAATATCTTGTCGCTTAATGCGGCGATTGAGGCGGCGAGAGCGGGTGAGCATGGCAAAGGTTTTGCAGTCGTAGCAGGCGAAGTTCGTTCTTTGGCGATGCAGTCGGCGGAGTCGGCAAAAGAAATTCAGCAGCTCATCGATACGATCAGCCAACGGATTGCAGAGATTGCGCAGAGCACACAAAGAGATTTTGCAAACATCCAAGAAGATATTCAATATGCAGACAAATCCAAGCAAGCGGGACTTGAAATGATCCAATCTTCGGAGACGACGTATCAAGCAATCGAGCAGATCAAAATAAATACGGACAGCACTTATGATTTGGTGAAGCAGACGGACGAGCTTTTTGAGCGAATCACCGATCGAGTGAAACAATCGGCAGCCTATTCCGAAGAAGTGTCGTCGGCGATGGAAGAGCAAGCGGCTCAGATGAAAGGCTGCAAGCAAAAAGTCGATAATCTCAAAGAAATGTCGGACAAAGCCGAAAGCGACCTCAAGCAGTTTATTACGAATGTAAAAATTCCAGAGCAGAGTCAAAGGGATATTCAAAAAATAAAAAATTTGCTCGCAGAAATCAATCAAGACATCAATCGTTCGGGCAGCTCGATCCACACGATGTCGTCCAAACTAAAAGATTATCAGCGCAAAAGTGATAGCATCGACTATATCGGAATCATCGACAGCAATGGAAATATGGTGAGCGCAACCAAGGCGATCGATACCAAGAACAACAATTATTCGTTCCGACCGTATTTTATCGCATCGATGAAAGGAAAAGAATTTCAAAGCGATCCATATATCTCTAATGTCGGCTACCAATATTGCGTGGCACTGTCTATTCCATTGCGAAAATCCAATGGCGAAATCGCTGGCGTGATTATGGCGGATGTGCGGATATAAAAAGAATCAAGAATTTATCTTTCGGAAAATTTCTTGCTCAATAACACGAGATTGTTTTTGAGAAGTAATTCGGCGCATTGAAAAACTTAAAATTTCGAGTTATGAATTGTTTTGACACTTTAGAATAAACATGGAAAATATCTACAAGGATTTTTATACGGGGTGGCTCAGCTGCCCTGATTTTTTTGCGCAAAATTTTGTATGGGAGAACTTTCGAAATGAAAAAATTTGGAAGTAGAAAACAATTGGAGCAGAAATTTTTTTGCAATATTTTTTGTAGTTTCTTGAGGAGGTTTCTTTCGCATTCGCTGAGTTTTTGGATAGAGTAAATGTGATCGAGGAAAGAAATATTTTCATATCGTAAACCAAAAAATAAAATTTAGTTGACAAGATTTGCTGGAGCGAATACAATATGCAAAGGAAAAGCAAGAGCAAGAGCAAAAGCAAAAGCAAAAGCAAGAGCAAGAGAAGCTCGAATGCAGGAGAATTTATGTCGACAAAGAATAAAATTATCGGGTTGCTGGAACAAAATCGTTCAAGCTACGTATCAGGGCAGGAGTTGGCAGACCAGATCGGCATTTCGCGTGCGGCGATTTGGAAAATCATTAATCAGCTAAAGCAGGAGGGATACGAGATCGACTCGTCCAATGGCAAGGGATATTTGCTCAAAGATAGCAATGACATTCTTTCGGAAGAGGCGATTCGATTGCATTTGGATTCTTCGCTGCAAAAAAACAAAATCATCGTAAAAAATTCGCTGGAGTCAACGAACACTTTTGCAAAAATTCTTGGCATGGAATCGGCGGAGCACGGAACCGTTGTCGTCGCCAATGAGCAGACCAAGGGGCGAGGACGATTCGGACGAACTTTTTTCTCAGAAGCAGGGAAAGGAATCTACCTCAGCGTGATTCTCCGTCCGCAGATTGGCATTGACGAAATTTCATTTTCGACGATACTCACCGTCGTTGCGGTGATGCGAGCTCTTCGGCGATTCACTACGCAAAACTTGGAAGTCAAATGGGTTAATGATATTTTTTCGGATGGGAAAAAAGTCTGCGGCATCTTGACGGAGCTGATGAGCGATGTGGAAACGCAGGGCGTGGACTTTTTGGTCGCAGGAATCGGTATCAACTTCAACGCAAAGGATGAGGATTTTGCGAAAGAAATTCGCAATATCGCTGGCTCGGTATTTTGCGCTGATGCAGATCGCAATCGCCTGATTGCCGAAATAGTAAGTGAGTTGCTCCGTGTTTTTGATCATTACGACAAGTCGAGCATCATCGAGGAATACAAATCGTATCAGCTTGCCCTTGGCAAAAGAATCATTTACACGAAAAATGGCGAAGACTTTGAAGGAATTGCGCAAGACATCACGCAAGATGGCGCACTCGTTGTCGTGAACGATGAGGGCAAGGTGCAAGAGCTTCATTCGGGCGAAATATCAATCAAAATGAAGAGTAATTGAAAAACTTTTTCAACATGGAAAGGAGAATGGTCTTCGGATCAATTATTATGGAAAATAGCAAAGCACAGATCAAACAAAAAATTACAACCAAGGAGCTGATTCTCAGCGGAATTTTTACGGCGCTTATCATTGTCGGCGCATTCATCAAAATCCCTGTGCCCAATGTGCCGCTGACGTTGCAGGTAATGTTTACCAACTTGGCAGGGTTGATTTTGGGGAGCAAACTCGGCGCATTTTCGGTGCTGACTTATGTCTTGCTCGGGCTTGCGGGCGTTCCTGTGTTCACCAAGGGCGGAGGAATTGGATATATTTTTATGCCGACCTTTGGCTATCTGATCGGATTTATCGTCGGAACTTTTGCAGCGGGAAAAATTGTGGAGTCCTCGGACAAAATCTCATTCAAAAAATATTTGCTGGCAAGTTTTGTCAATCTCTTCATCGTCTATGTTTTTGGTGCGGCATATCTGTACTTGATGAAAAATTTTTACATGGGTGATGTGATGTCGCTCAAAAATGCGATTTACTTTGGTATATTGGTGCCACTTCCTGGCGATGTGATTACGGTCGTGCTTTCTTCACTAGCGATGACAAAAATTATGCCAGCAATCAAAGGCAGCGGACTATGGTAGAAAAATTATTCCAAAAAGTGATGGAGGGTGAGAGGATTAGCCCAAAAGAGGCGAAGATGCTTCTTCTGGAAGATTCAGCGCTACTGGCAAAAAAGGCGAACGAAATCCGAGTGCATTTTTGCAAGAACTCTTTTGATCTTTGCACCATTGTCAACGGCAAGAGTGGAAATTGCTCGGAGGATTGCAAATTCTGCGCACAATCTTCTTTCTATCCGACATCATCCGAAGTGTATTCCATGCTGTCAGCAGAAGAACTACTCGAGAGCGCAAAGTATAATCAAGAGCGCAATGTTTTGAGATACTCGATCGTCACATCGGGGAGAAGATTGTCCAAAAATGAAATGCAAGAGATCGCCAAATCGTATCAGAAAATTGCCGATGAAGTGGACATCAAGCTCTGCGCATCACACGGTTTGCTCGATGAAGAAGATTTTGCTTTGCTCAAAAAATCTGGCGTGATTCGTTATCATAACAATTTGGAGAGCTCGAGAAATTTTTTCCCAAACATCTGTACGAAGCATTCTTACGGCGACAAGATTCGCTCGATTCGAGCGGCTCAAAAGGTAGGGCTTGAAATCTGCTCGGGTGGAATTTGGGGGCTGGGCGAGAGCGCAGAAGATCGATTGGCAATGGCTTTTGAGCTGAGAGAACTCGGCGTGAC
>JBHBDS010000059.1:0-18889 GCA_041784625.1 Filifactoraceae bacterium | reverse complement strand
GCTCGTGTTGAAGGAATTGAGGACGCACAACTCGTGCCAATCTATACTTTCGGCGACTGGGGCAAACTAAAATTGAAATAGTGAAGAATAATGAAGGGGGTATGCAAATACCCCTTTCGATTTCGAGGTGAATATTTTGCTAAAATATATTGTAAAAAGAATTTTGCAATCCATCCCTCTGCTAATCATTATCACCATGATTTGCTTTGGACTGATCAATCTTGCGCCATATGATGCGATTGATGCGCTGACAACACCGGAGATGTCTCGTGCGGAGATTGAACAAAAGCGTGAGGAGTATGGACTCAACGATCCTGTTCCTGTCCAGTATGTGCGCTGGCTCCAAAACATCGTCAAGGGCGAGTTTGGCAATTCGCTTCTTTCTCGAACAAGCATCAAGTATGACTTGAAAATCCGAATCCCAAACACCATCAAACTGGTACTGCCATCGTATGCAACGGCGTATCTTTTGTCCATCGTGCTCGGTCTCATCGCAGGGAGCAATCAGAACAAATGGCCAGACAAAATCATCGATGGGCTCTGCTCTATCGGCATTGCGATGCCAACCTTCTGGTTTGCGCTGATTACGATGTATCTCTTCGGCTACAAGTTTAAGCTGTTTCCACTGATGGGAATGCACACCATTGGGATGGAAAATTCTTTTTCTGATTTTCTAAAACATTTTGCGATGCCATACCTTGTGCTGACGGTAGCATTTCTTCCTGATCTTACTCGCTATGTCCGCAGCTCGACCATTGGACAGATGAAGGAAGATTATGTGATGGTGCAAGAGGCTTTTGGCGCAAAAAAATCCGAAATCCTTCTCCGTCATGTCAGCAAAAATGTGCTGATTCCCCTGATTACAAAACTCGGCATGGCATTGCCACTTCTCGTGACAGGCGCAGTAATTACGGAGACGATATTCGCATGGCCAGGAATCGGCTCATACTTTGTCACGGCAATTCAGGCGATGGATTATCCCATCATCATGAGCGTGCTCGTGTTGTCAGGCTCTTTGGTTATTCTCGGTAATTTGCTCTCGGACATCTTGTACTGCTTGACTGACCCGAGGATCAAAACGATGAAATAAGGAGGCTGTATGCGTATCAAAAAACAAAATAGGCGGCTCGAAAATCTCAAATACGAATTCGGTCGCAACAAGCAAGCAATTTTTGCACTGAGTTTTCTTATTTTTATCCTGCTCGTGAGTCTTCTGGTGGTGTATGCTCCGACCGATCCAAATGCCATCAATGTCTCGAACAAATTTTTCCCACCAGGTGCAGATCATTGGTTTGGTACAGATGAGATGGGACGAGACTATTTTATCCGTGTGCTGTACGGTGGGAGAATCTCTCTTTTGGTCGCATTTTTGGCGATGCTCACGTCTATTGTGATTGGCGCAACCGTCGGACTGATTTCTGGATATTTTGGCGGCCTAATCGACAGCATTTTGATGCGATTGGTCGATGTGTTCTCATCCATTCCATGGATTATTATGGTGACAGTGGTCGGGCTTGTGTTCAAAAGAGGAATCACCTCCATCATTGTAGTGATTGGTCTATTCAGCTGGATGGAGATTGCACGTATCGTGCGTTCCGAGGTTCTCTCGGCAAAAGAACGGGATTATGTTGGATATGCAAAATTTATCGGGATCCCATCGACGCAGATTATCTTGCAACATATTTTGCCAGCGGTGTTCCCGACGATTATCACAGCGGCGACTTCTACGATTGCAAGCGCTATTATGGTGGAGAGCGCGCTTAGTTTCCTCGGGCTCGGCGTATCTGCCCCAATGTCCAGCTGGGGAAGTCTTTTGCAAAGCTCCCAAAAATATCTTCAGCGAGCACCCTATATGGCGGTGTTGCCTGGAATTTTGATTATTCTTACCGTCTATTCGTTTAACAAGCTTGGCGATGTACTTCGAGTATTTGTCGAACCGAGAGTTGCAGCAGGAGAGAAAAATGAGTAATGTATTGAATGTAAAAGACCTACGAGTAAACTTTCTTGGGCGAGGTGCAGAGGTACAGGCGGTGCGTGGCGTGGATTTTTGCATCGAAAAAGGACAAATCCTCGGCATCGTCGGCGAATCAGGCAGCGGAAAATCTGTTTCGATGAAAGCGGTGCTGGGTTTACTTCCAAAAAATGCTGCGATCTCGAGCCAAACGATGGAACTCGGAGGAAAAGAACTTTCGAATCTGAGCGAGGACGAGTATCGCAAGCTCAAAGGATCGGCGATGACGATGATTTTTCAAGATCCGATGACTGCGCTCAATCCGCTGGTTCGAATCGGTCAGCAGCTTGAAGAAATCATTCTCAGACACCAAAAATGCAGCAAAGCGCAGGCTCGCAGCAAAGCGATTGATTACCTAACTCAAGTAGGAATCTCGATGCCCGAGCAGCGAATGAAGCAATATCCGCATGAATTTTCTGGCGGGATGAGACAGCGAGTTCTCATTGCGATGGCGCTTGCCTGTGAACCGATGCTGCTGATTGCGGACGAGCCGACGACCGCACTCGATGTGACGATACAGGCGCAAATTCTCGAGCTGCTCAAAAAACTCAACGAAGAATACCATATGTCGATCGCACTCATCACCCACGATATGGGCGTTGTGGCATCGATGTGCGACCACATTGTCATTATGTATGGTGGACTGATTATGGAAAAAGGAACGGTGGACGAGATTTTTTACTCGCCAAAACATCCATACACACAGGCACTTCTTCATGCGATCCCATCGCTGGATCTTAAAGATGGCGAAAGACTCGCATCCATCCCAGGAATTCCACCCTCGCTTGTCAATGTGCCAAAAGGTTGTCCATTTGCTGAGCGCTGTGATTTTGTGATGGATGAGTGCAGACAAAGCCAGCCAAATTTTGTAAAATATAGTGAGACGCATGAGTCTGCATGCTTCTTGAATGCGAAAGGAGAAGCCGAGTGAATCAGGAAATTCTAATCGAAGCAATCGACCTCAAAAAATATTTCCCCGTCAAAAAATTCCTCGGCGGGCAAACGCAATATATCAAAGCGGTCGACGGAGTCAGTATGCATATCAACAAAGGCGAAACCTTTGGGCTGGTCGGCGAATCAGGCTGCGGAAAATCCACCCTCGGGCGAAGTTTGATCCGAATGTACGAACTCACGGGTGGCACATTGCGCTACAAAGGCAAGGATATTTCCAAGGCAAAATCGCATGAGCTAAAGGAATTGCATAACAAAATGCAAATTATTTTCCAGGACACTTATTCTGCCGTCAATCCTTTTTGGAATGTGGAAGAAATTCTCGCTGAACCGCTCAAACAGCTTGGTATGAAAGAAAATGAACGGCACGAGAGAATGGAATATCTGCTCCACAAAGTCGGAATGAATAGCGATAGTTTGCAAAAATTTCCATACGAATTTTCAGGCGGACAGAGACAACGAATCGGAATCGCTCGAGCACTCACCGTCAACCCCGAGTTTATTATGTGTGATGAGCCGATCGCTGCACTGGACGTGTCGATTCAGGCACAAGTCGTCAATATGCTCGAAGATTTGCAACACGAATTTGGGCTAACCTATCTATTCGCAGCCCACGATCTTTCGATGGTTCGCTACATCAGCACAAGAATCGGTGTGATGTATCTCGGCAACTTGGTCGAGCTTTCATCAAGCAAGGAGCTTTACGAAAAACCGCTGCATCCATACACACAGGCACTGCTCTCCGCCATTCCGATCCCCGATCCAAAAAAAGCGAGAGAACGCAAACGAATCCAGCTCACAGGCGAAATCCCAAATCCTCTTCATATGCCAAAAGGCTGTCGATTCGCGCCAAGATGTCCGTATGCAGACGAAAGATGCCAGCAAGAAATTCCTATGCTGCGAATGATCGAAAGTCAGCACTATGTTGCGTGCCATCATGCAGAGAGAATCAACGGGTAGCGAATGATCCATCCGTAAAAGGGTATCATAACCTTGATGAGCTTTTTGCAGACCTCAAAAAATAATTTCTTGGAGGTATAAATTATGCAATACACCACAAAATATCAGTCCCCATTAGGCGAAATTCTTCTGGCGGCGGATGAAATTGGACTGACAGGACTTTGGTTCGAAGGCGAAAAATATTATGCAAGAAACCTTGATGAAAACCACGAAGAAAAAGAACTTCCTGTATTTATGGATGCAAAAAAATGGCTTGATATTTATTTTTCTGGAAAAGAACCTGATTTTATGCCACCTATGCATTTGATTGGCACAGATTTCCAGAAAGAAGTTTGGGAGATTCTTCGCACAATTCCCTATGGCGAAACGACAACCTACGGCGAAATTGCCGCAAAAATTGCGAAAAAAAGAGGTCTAGCACGCATGTCTGCGCAGGCAGTCGGAGGTGCGGTCGGACGCAATGAGCTGTCCATTCTTATTCCATGCCACCGCATCGTTGGAACAAATGGCAGTTTGACGGGATATGCTGGCGGCATTGACAAGAAATCCGCTCTATTAAAATTAGAGGGAGCATATAAAAGTGAATTCTTTGTCCCAAAACACAGTACAGCGCCATGATAAAACACGTACTTGACCAAGACTTGATTTATGAAATTTTGTCTGTTGTAGAAGAAATCCCTGAGGGAAAAACTGGAAGATGAAGGCGTAGAATTAAAGGACAACCAACATGTTGATTTGGAAAAATATTTAAGGGATAGTTAATAGATGAAATCTGATGCGTTGCATTTCCGATCAATCATAAGGGATGCAGCGATCTAGATGAACCATTTGCTGATTTCAGAAAATGAAGGAAAGTGGCAATGCATAACTGCAAAGCCACTTTTCTATTCACAACGAAACACCGTTAATACAAATTTTATCCTCGAAAATCAAAAATCCCAATCTCGGTAATCAGCGCATCCATCGTCAAATCGTAACGTCCCATCGGAATTTCTTCATTGGTGAGTTTTTCGTAGCAAAGGCAAAACTTCGGAAAGCTCTGCGTCTGCATGTAGCGATCGTAAAAACCTCCACCATATCCAAGCCTTGCACCCTTATGCGAACAAGCCACACATGGCACGATCGCAAGCTCAATTTCCTCTGGCATGATCGTCGGAGCATTTTTGCTCGGTTCCAAAATCCCAAAAGATTGTACGCTGAGCTCGTCGAGCGAATGAATTTGCTTCGCCTCCATAATTCCTCGACTGACCACAAGTGGAACAGCGACTTTTTTCCCGAGTGCAATAGCATTCTCGATAATTGCTCTCGTATCTACCTCATTTTCCATCCCGACGAAGCAAAAAATCACCCTCGCATCCTTAAATTCTCTTGTCGCCATCAAATGCTCCGAAATCGCTCGACTGGCTTTTCTTTTGTAATCCTTCTCCAAAGCATTTTGCTGCAGCAAAAATTTTTTTCGTAGCTGTTTTTTTTGTATGTAAGAATTGTTTTCCATTATTTTTATCTCTTCCATCTTCGACTTGAATCATCTCTGAATTTTTTGTCCAAAACTTGTTGATTACACTCTTTCCTATTTTGCTATCGACATTATACCATAAAATCATGTGCAATTTGGCAAAAATGTCCCCCTCTAATTGACTAGCCTGTCGATTTTTGCTATACTTAGTCTTAGCCCATCAGGCCTTAGCAACAGGAATCAGTGAACCGTGTCAGGATCGGAAGATAGCAGCACTAAGCCGAGCCCCCTGTGTGCTAGGAAACCTGATGGGTTCACTTTTTTGTGACGCAATAATCTGCTTGGATTTTACTCTTGAAATTCTTGCATTTTCTACAGAAAGAGGGAGCTATGCATCAGGTACTGTATCGTTTGTATCGTCCAAAGAATTTTGACGAAATCTATGGACAATCTCATATCATTCCGATTTTGCAAAATCAGATCGCAACGGGCAATGTTGGTCATGCGTATCTTTTTACCGGTCCACGTGGCACAGGAAAAACTTCGACGGCGAGAATTTTTGCCAAAATGCTCAACAATGGCTCAGAGATGGACATCATCGAGCTGGACGCAGCATCTCACAACAAGGTCGAGGATATTCGCGAAATTATTGACCGTCTATCGCTCGCCCCTTTTGAAGGCAAATACAAAATCTACATTCTCGATGAAGTGCATATGCTCACCCAAGCTGCTGCCAATGCTTTTTTGAAGAGTTTGGAAGAGCCGCCAGAGCATGTGATTTTTATCATGGCGACGACCGAACCACACAAATTGCCAGCAACGATTCTATCTCGTACGCAGCGATTTGATTTCAACAAAATTACCATCGATGCGATCATTGAGCGCCTCAAGGTTGTGCTTGCAGAAGAAAAAATTTCCTACGAGCAAGATGCGCTGGATTTCATCGCTCAAAAAAGCAACGGCGGTCTTCGGGATGCGCTGAGTTTGCTAGACAAGGCAATCTCGTATGGCGAACTTAATGTCGAAAATGTCACTCGTGCACTCGGCTCGATTCTGTCGGATTTTCCACCAAAGCTGTTGCTTGCGATGACGAGCGGTGACGTGATAGCGTCCATCCAAATTTTGGACGAAGTGCAATCCGAAGGCGTTGACCCAAAAGTATTCTTATTTGATCTTATCGGTGTTTTAAGAAATCTCATTCTTGCGCACAATAAGATTGGAGATGAGGTTCCAGAAGCTCTTGCGACGATCGATGATAAAAAAGCGGCTTATCTTATTGAGCGAATCTCCAGCATTTTGGCACAGGTCAAGTCCAGCCCAAATCCAGAGGTTCAACTGCTTGCAGAAGTCGTGTTGCTTGCTAATTCCAATTTTGAGAATCTCGACTCACTTCGTCATATCCCAGCAGCCGTGCAAACCGAGCTGACCTCGCAGCAGATGGAGATCAAGTCCCTTTACCAAAAAATTTCGCAGCTAGAAAATCAGCTCCGTCAGATTCAAACTGGGGTTATTTCAATCAATGCTTCTGCTTCTGCTCCGGCAAATCGCAGCGACAATGGTGGAAATTTGGCATCGCAAAGCAATGCGAACACATTACAAACAAATGCTGCTCCGAGAGCCGAATTATCGCCCGTGGAAAAAATCCATCTCGACGAAACCGTGCTCGGCGAAGTCCAGTTGGATCCAGCAGAACAAGAAAAGCTCGCAAAACTCCAAGAGATTATGCCTCAGCTCAAACAACGTCTCAAAGAAGAGCGAAGAATATCGACGCATTCTGTGCTGATGATGGCTAAGCCCGTTCGATTTGTCGGCGGCAATTTGGTCTACGTGTTTGAGGGCGAGAATCGAAAAATGCTCCCCGTGATGATGAAAACGGAGCCGAATCAATTTGTCGATCCGATTTTGTCCGAGCTGCTTGGCGAATCGGTGCTCACTCATTATGTCACCGATGAACAATTTTCGAGTTTGGATATCGATCATTGGGAATCTCTCACCAAAAACATTCAAGAGATTTTTCCTGGCGTACCATTGAGTATTGAATAAAATTTTAATCTATGAATCAAATAAAATTAAGAGGAAAACATTTTCTAGTTAAAGCATTTTAGTAGTATTTCAAAAAGAAAAACTTTTTTGTAATTTTCTGCGGAAAAATGTTTACATCAATTTTTTTCTATGCTATACTTACGTTGAGCAGATAATAAGGGTCTGTTCTTCGAGTAAAACCTTATTAATATCCCTAAACATCGAGTCCCCCACTCGATGTTTTACTTTGCGCAAAAAACATGCTGATCTACCCAGCAAGCGCACAAATATAGCACTTGTGTGGCAAGACTCAACAAAGTAGATCGTTAGCAAAAAAAGAACTCGCTCGCAAAATGGGCCTAAAATTTTTCAAAAAAACAGAGCGATCCATCAAGAATTGCTCTGTCTTTATCTCTGTTGATATTTACTTCATCGCTCAAGATAGTGAATACGCAAACTACGGCTCAAGCATAATTTTTTCCAGCGCAAGCGGTTCTACATACTCGCCATTTTTGTACGCTCTCATATTTCCGCCAGAGATTTCATCAATCAGTGCAATGTGACGATCTTCTCCGATACGACCAAATTCAAATTTGATGTCATAAAGCTCGAGACCTTTTTTTGCCAGCTCATCTTTGACGATTTGAGCGATTTTTCTCGTCATATCAGCGAGCGTCGCATATTCTTCTTTATTTATGATGCCTAGCATATCAAGCGCTTCTTCGTTAATCAGTGGATCGTTGCGATCATCATCCTTGAGCGTCACTTCAACATAAGCGTTGAGCTCTTGTCCCTCCGTAACATATCTCTCGTAGCGACGAAGAAAACTTCCCACCGCTCTAAAACGGCAGATTACTTCTGCTCCCTGTCCAAAAACTGTCGCTGGAAGAACCGTCATGGTGCGATTTTCGATGTCTGCATCCACATAATGCGTCGCAATGCCCGCTGCGTTGATTTTTTCAAAGAAAAATTTTGTCAGCTTAAGCCCTGCCTCACCAGCACCCTCCATAGTAAGTCCAACTGTGTTTGCTCCTGGATCAAAAACGCCATCCACGCCAGTCACATCGTCCTTGAACTTCAAAAGATAGGTTCCGTTTTCCAAATCAAATACGTCTTTCGTTTTGCCTTGATATACTTTTTTCATCGATTTACTCCTTGCAATATATTCAATCACCAAAACAATAATAACGGAAATTTGTAAAATGTTCAAGGATTTTTGGATAAAAACACAAAATATTATTCAAAAAATAGTTTTATATAAAGAAATTCCGAACGATTTGTTGTTTCGCTCGGAATATTTTTCAAAAAAATGTTCGATATTAATATTTCGAATATCATGTTATGACGTAATGGCTCTATGAAAGACTTCACGCATGTTGTGGCGTAAGTGATATGATATATCAGAAAGTTTTTCGCTCGATGTTTTGCAAAAAAAGGATTGACGCTCGGTCAAGTAATGATTCACTACACCACTTTTTCGATATTCACACGGCGCTCGGCTGTCGTCCAATCGAAGAAATGATATTCGCCGTTTTCATAGTACATCGGGCGGCAATCTTTTTTCTTGAGCGCAGCAATCAGCTCTTCTTCCGTATTGATTTCGTATGGAAAATAGGTCGCCATCAGGCCAACTCGCTCCTTAAAATGTGCATCCGAGCCAGCCGTCGTTGCCAAATTGCTTAGATGTGCTGTCTCCCCAGCCTGTGCGTTGAGATACTCTGGCGTGCTGCCGTTACACACTTCAACAGCAGTGAGTGGCAGATTCGAGCCCATTTTGTGTGTAAAAATATTGTCTTCCAAACCACGATTATTCTTGCGATACGGATGTGCTGCAATCGCCGCAGCCCCCTGCGCATGAACGAGCTCGAGAAGCTCGCTCGGTGTCAACATTTTGTCCGGCACCTTGTCCAATCCAATCACCAAAATATCTCCCTGCGTCGTCAAAATTTCAACGCCCACAAAAATTTTGAGCTTCGGCGTATAAAAGTCCTTGACGATCTCACGAAGCCCTAGGTCGTCATGATCCGTGATACAAATTCCATCCAGCCCCTTGCGAATCGCCTCATCAATAATATCCTCCAAGCTCACATGGCTATCGAAGGAGTGGCGATCTTGATGAAGATGCATATCTATCAGCATATTTTCTCCTGTTCTATGGGAAGGCAGCCGCCGAAAGCGAACTCTCCCTCTCTACTTTATTCCAAATTCGTCAAATCGTATTGTATAATAGTGGTCATCACTTCACATAAATTGCGAAAGACTCCCCATCATCTACATTTCTTCTCTATCCAAAATAGCCTCCACTTGGGAAAATTCTCCAGCAAATGGCATCGATATTTTGTTTTTGAGTTCATCACTTCTTCTATTATACCAAGGGTAGGTATAAATAACTATCGCCTTGTAATAAAAATTTTTTATAGCATCCATTTGTTTTGTCTATCAATCTCGTCCGATCATCATACGATCGTTTATTGCTGCATCTTTTTCTTGAAGAAAAATTTAATAGTTGGTTTTTCCATAAGAATTATTACCGCTTGTTTTTCCAATCAGTTGTAATACAGCTCCAAATATTAGTATATTCCTATCGTGCTGTGCATATCACTTTCTTCTCGCTTTCGCTTGATTAAACCATTCCTCTTGTTCAAACTGCGGCGTAGTGATATAATAATTTACACTAACATATCATTTTGTTCACTTGATTCGGCAATGTAAGTTCGTGTTAAGTGACAGGATGCAATAAACTAGAAGAACAAGAAGCTAGGCATAGAATATAAACCATATATTAAGGAGGCTTTATGCAACTCATCGATCTACATTGCGACACCATCTGGAGCATCGAGCACAGCGAAAATCCGCAAGGACTGTATCAAAACGACTTTCATATCGACATTCAAAAGCTGCAAAAAGTAAATTCAGCGGCACAATTTTTTGCGCTGTTTGAAGACTGGCACCGCCTAATTAAAAACGGCAAAAAACCATGGGAAACCATTCTGGAGCGCCATGGCATTCTAATGAAGCAACTTGAAATTAACAAAGAGTACATCGCACTGGCGACATCATCGGCAGATTTGGAACAAAATACCAAGGGCGGAAAAATTTCTGCATTTGTAACCGTTGAAGGCGCTGATTTGCTCGAAGGACAGATCACTAGACTGCATAAGCTCCACGAGATGGGCGTGCGTCTGATTACACTCACCTGGAATCACATCAACTCCGTCGCATTTCCTACAGGGCTGAGCGAGATTGACTATCCGAATCAGCGACTGACCGCTTTTGGCGAAGAAGTAATCGACTATATGAACCAAAATGGCATGATTGTCGACGTATCGCATCTGTCAGACCAAGGATTCTATCATATTCACAAAATCAGCAAAAAACCATATATCGCATCACACTCCAACGCCCGAGCACTCTGCAATCATCCACGAAATCTAACGGATGAAATGCTAAAAATCATCGGAAAGGATGGCGGCATTGTTGGCTTGAATTTTTATTCCGCATTTCTCGGACGCTCTCCAATCTCGACAGTAGAAGATATCGTCCGTCATATCACGCATATCGAAAACAAGGCGGGGATTGATGCCGTCGCCATCGGCAGTGATTTTGATGGAATCGACTGCGCACTTGAGATCGAAAATATCGGTCAGATGGATAAACTTCTTACAGCGCTTCAAAAAATTGGCTATTCCGACGACAAAATCGAAAAAATCTGGTACAAAAACGCTAGGCGAATCATCAACGAAGTGATTGGATAAAGAAGAAAAGCGGCTGCAAAATGAGAATTCTTGTTCTGCGGCCCATTTTTCAATTTCAGTTTAGCCCGTTGATGTAATTCACACCATCTTTTTTTAAGCATGGATTGCTAAGCCCTGTGCAGTACAAACATCTCCCTGCACAAGCATCTCCTTGTGCAAGCATAAAAAATTCGAGGTAGTAGAAAATCTACCACCTCGAGAAAAATCAAACTTTTGGGGTCGCATCAATGCTACACCCCTTTTTTATTCACATTTTGTTTACTTCAATACGACGACTAGATAATAATTATTTCCAGACTCATAGAATAATACTGCGCACTGAGTACGAGCTGAATCTGCCAATTTGCCTAGCAATGTTTCACTTTTGGCAATCTGTAGTACCAAAGATTCAATCGTCGCATTTGGATCAACGACATTGACGATGATTTCTTCTGGGACGATATTCTTTGTATATAGCGCATTTCCTGTCGCTTCACTATATCGAATCATCTTTGGTATCACTTCATAGTATGGATCTTCTGGTTTAAGAACCGATTCAAGATACGCAGGAATATCTGGTCCATAGACTCTCGCTGTAACAAGCGAAGGAGTATATTTCAGTTTGCTCGATCTTAGCGTGTTGAGAATCTGAATCGTTTTGTTCTCGAGACCGCCATAGCCAACGATTCCATCATACGATCCAGCAGATGAACTATCGATTACTTTTGTGTGGAATGCAGCGAATTTTGGCGCCAGTTTTTCGATAGGCGTTGCGTTATTATACTCTCTTTGGAGTCGCTCCGCATTCGCTCTTTCCTCCGCTTCTTTCTTCGCTTTTTCTGCCTCAGCCTTTTCTCTTTCTTCCTTCGCCTTGATGTACGCATTGAGTTCTTCTACCGTGTCAAAGGTTTTGCCATCAAACTCCAATTTTGGAGCAGGCGTAGCTGGTGTTGTAGAACCCGTATCCGTTGTCGTGATGTCAATTCTCTTGGTCACAGCATTATAGGCAATCATAATATCCAATGCGTTGGCAACCGCTCGCACTGGAACATGAACTCGTCCGCCAATTATCTGTACTGGAAGTGCTGACGTAACTGTCCCTTTGTCAGTTTGAAGATAAATGCTTCCAAGACTAAAGCTCACCACTTTTGTTCCTTTTTGGATGGTTCCACTCTTGGCCACATTGTCCCAGGTTCCATCGTACCCCAATGCCTTTGCAATGGTTGCCAGCGGTAGCAATGTCGTGCCATTCTTTAACACTGGCTCCACATTCAAATAGACATTGTTTAGATAAATTGTAATACCACTTGGTGCAGCATATGCTACGTTTTGTTTTACAGCGGACGGTCCCACAGGTGCGAGAAGAATCGCAGCCGCCGCAAAAATTGAGATAAACTTTTTAGCCCCCATAAAGCCTCCTTTTTGCTAAAACCTTATTATGCGGACGAATTTACCAGCAACCATTCGTCCTATCCCATTTGTTGCTTATTTGTATTTTACTCCTGTGAAATTTTACTGTCAAGAATTATCTGAAAAAATAAAAAAAAGAACCCGATGTATGACACCGAGTTCAGTTTAGGGGTGGATGATATGTTGAGAATTATTCGCTATCCAATGGCAAAGGAGATTCTGCATTCGCATACGAGTTTGTCACCGACATACGCTCTGCCTTCTCCATAGCCGATATTGCGGCGGATTTTGTCCAGCTCGACTTCGAGTCGGAGCACATCGCCTGGCACTACTTTGCCACGGAATTTTGCTTTTTCGATCCCTGCAAAGTAGGCAATTTTGCCTTTGTATTCTTCTTGTGAAAGAACACCCACCGCACCAGTTTGTGCGAGCGCCTCAATGATGAGCACGCCTGGCATCACATATTCTTGTGGAAAATGTCCTTGAAAAAAATGCTCGCCAATGGTCACATTTTTTTGCGCAACCACACGATTGCCCTCAGGCGCAATTTCGAGCACCTTGTCGATGAGCAAAAATGGGTAGCGATGCGGCAGGATTTCCATAATCTGATGGACATTGAGCATTAGCACATTCCTCCATTGACCGAGATGATTTGTCCCGTGATGTAGCTCGACTTATCCGACATTAAGAAGCTGACAGCATTGGCGATGTCTTGTGGCT
Organism: Filifactoraceae bacterium; assembly: GCA_041784625.1. GTDB lineage: Bacteria > Bacillota > Clostridia > Peptostreptococcales > Filifactoraceae > JAUNKE01. The sequence continues at coordinate 5,625 of JBHBDS010000059.1, read as the reverse complement.
CGCCGATTCTACCCAGCGGAATATCGCCCAGCATTTTTTGGCGAATATCTTCTGGAATCACGTCGGTCATTCCTGTTTGGATCATTCCTGGCGCAACCGCATTGACTCTGATGCCATACATCGATAGCTCGAGCGCTGCCGTTTTGGTAAACGAGTTGACGCCACCTTTAGACGCAGTGTAGTTCGCCTGTCCGATATTTCCCGTGAGACTGACGACGGAAGAAAGATTCACAATCGAGCCCGATTTTTGTTTCATCATCTGTCTTGCCACATGTTTTGTACAGTTAAAAGTTCCTTTGAGATTGACATCGATTACATCGGCGAAGTCTTGCTCGTTCATACGAAGGAGCAGACGATCTTTGGTGATTCCTGCGTTGTTCACGAGTCCGTCGATGCTGCCAAAACGTTCGACCGCTTGGTCTACGATATTTTTGCACTCATCAAAACTCGCCACGTTGACGCAGATCGCAATTGCCTCTTGTCCTTTTGACTTGATTTCGTCGATGATTGGCGAAAGATCGTTGCTCGGGTTTTGGTACACGAGCACGATATTGTTGCCATCTTCCGCAAGTTGGAGAGCAATTGCACGACCAATCCCTTTGGATGCGCCCGTTACAATTATACAGCCCATTCCTTACCTCCTTGTGATGCGATGAAGTTTTCGATTTCTTCGATGCTCGATAGGGTGATCACTTCGACGGATTTGTCGATTTTCTTGATCATCGTCGAAACGGTTTTTGCTGGATATACTTCGACAAAAGTTGTCACGCCATCCGCAATCATATTTTCAATATTTTGTAACCATCTCACTGGAGAGTATACTTGTTGCTCCAACAGATGGATAATTTGCTCTTTTTCGCTCGTAATCATCGGAAAATCTTCGTGCACTTCGAAGTCTTTCATCTTGCTTCCGAGCACATTTGGATAGTAATCCGCATTTGGTTTGCGAAGATCACATTCTTCAAGATATGGTTTTAGTTTTGCGCCTGCACCCTCGAGCATTCTTGTGTGGAATGGTGCACTGACTTTGAGGAAGGTCGTCAGCTTTGCTCCTGCTGCTTTGAGCAGTGGTTGCGCTTCTTCAAGCAAAGTGATTTCGCCACCGATGACGATTTGATCTTTTTGGTTGTAGTTGGAGCAGGAAATATTTCCTTTTTCCTTGAGCGGAGCGATCACTTCTTCGATTTTGTCCTCGGTTAGTCCGATCACTGCGAGCAGTCCGCCCACGCCCGCTGGCACTTCTTCTTGCATCAGAAGACCACGAACACGCACGAGTTTGACCGCTTCTTCCAGTGAAAGTGCATCACCTGCCACCAATCCCGAATACTCGCCGAGGCTGAGTCCTGCGATCGCCGATGGAAAAATTCCATTTTGTTTTAGAATCTCGGTAAGTGCAACGGACACCGTTAGAATCGCTGGCTGCGTATTTTCTGTCAGACTAAGCTCTTCGATGCTTTTGTCAAAGCAAAGCTCCGCCATATCCATTCCGAGCGACTTACTCGCACGCTCAAAAACTTCTCTTGCTACTGAATAATTGTCGTAAAGTTCTTTCCCCATACCAACTGCTTGACAGCCTTGTCCTGGATATACAAATGCAAGTTTTTTCATAGCCCCTCCTATTGTTGCCCGATGATTCGGTGGATAATTTCTTCTACGCTCGCTTGCTCCTTGAGAAGTCCTGCGATTTGTCCGCTCATTACAGAGCCATTTTCAACATCTTCACCTGTGAGTGCTTTTCGGTAGCTCCCTGTAGCGAGTTTGTCGATTTCAGCGATTTTTTCTTCTTTGCTCCCTGGTCCCATCTCGACATCACGAAGCAGTCTTGCAAATCGATTCTTCACGATGCGCACGGGATGTCCTGTGATTCGCCCCGTCACCACGGAGTCGGTATCGCCTGCTTTGAGCACCTTGTTTTTGTACTCCTGCGACACTTCCGTTTCGTACGCTACGAGGAACGCCGTCCCAACTTGTACTGCCGAAGCGCCTAGCGCAAGCGCCGCACGATAACCACGATTGTCTGCGATTCCGCCCGCAGCGATCACTGGCACTTTGACTGCATCCACTACTTGTGGGGTGAGTGCAAAAGTAGTCAGCTCGCCCACATGGCCACCAGCCTCGGTACCTTCTGCGATGATCGCATCCGCACCGAGCCTCTCCATTCTTCTTGCCAGCGCAACCGATGCGACAACAGGTATGACGATCACGCCTGCCGCTTTCCATTTTTCCATATACTTGCCTGGATTGCCTGCGCCTGTGATGACCACAGGAACATTTTCCTCCAGTACCAAATCCGCCAAATCATCCGCATGTGGATTGAGTAGCATAATGTTTAGCGCAAATGGTTTATCCGTCTTTTCCTTGATCTTTTTGATTTCTTCACGAGCCATCTCCTTGTTGAGGTTTCCTCCAGCCAAAACGCCGAGACCTCCCGCATTGGACACAGCCGAAACCAATGAGCTGTGTGAAATCCACGCCATCGCTCCCTGAATCAGTGGGTATCTGATACCCAAAAGTTGTTCTATCATCCTTCACCTCTAGGCCCCTTTGGCCCTCTTAATCGGCAAAAAGTTCTAGCTTGCGCTAAAACTTGCCGTCATATCCTATCCTTGATATTTTTTGAAAATAATCGTCGCATTATGTCCACCAAAACCTAGTGAGTTGGACAATGTATACTCGATTTCGTGATGCTCTTTGCCATTTGTGATGTAGTTCAGATCACATTCTGGATCCGCTTCTTTGTAGTTGATGGTCGGTGGCACATCGCCTGTCTTTGCAACCATCACTGCAGCGATTCCCTCGATTGCTCCCGCTGCTCCCAGTAGGTGACCTGTCATCGATTTTGTCGAGCCCACGAGAAGATTTTTGGCATGCTCACCGAACACTTGTTTGATGGCAAAAGTCTCGCCTTTGTCATTAAATGGCGTGCTCGTTCCATGCGCATTGATGTAACCAATTTGGCTTGGCTCAATGCCTGCCGAGTCGATCGCACGCTGCATCGCTAGGATCGCTCCTTTGGATTCTGGGTCTGGACTTGTAATGTGGAAAGCATCCGCCGATTGTCCATAGCCCACCATCTCAGCGTAAATTTTTGCGCCCCTAGCTAGTGCATGCTCGAGTTCCTCAAGCACAAGCACTCCGCCGCCCTCGCCCATAACAAAGCCTGAGCGCTCCTTATCAAAAGGAATGGACGCACGATCTGGATCATCGCCAGCATACAGCGCTTTCATATTGGCAAAGCCGCCGATTCCCGACATCGTGATGCTCGCTTCCGAGCCACCTGCCAAAGCAATCGACACCGTGCCAGTTCGAATCAAATTAAATGCGTTGCCCAGTGCATCGGTTCCAGACGCACAAGCAGTCACAGGCGTGTAGCAAGGTCCTTTGAGCCCAAGCTCCATCGAAACATGCGCCGCTCCCATATTCGCAATACTCGCTGGGATAAAGAAAGGCGAAATTCTACCTGGTCCTGCGCTCGCCATTTTGCAAACCTGCTCCTCAATCGTCTGAAGTCCGCCGATACCAGACCCCATGATCGTCGCCGTGTTTTCTTTATGGCTCGGATCGAAATTGTCCAGTCCCGCATCCTTGTATGCCATCATCGCAGCTGCAATTGCATAATGCGAAAATGTATCGATACGCTTCGCCGCTTTTGCGTCGATGAACTGTCCGATGTCAAAGCCCTTTAGCTCTGCCGCAACCGTGATTTTGGTCGGCTCAGCGTCAAAACGAGTGATTTTTGCAATCCCATTTTTGCCCGCAAGCATCGACTCCCACATTTCTTCTGCTGTGTTTCCAATCGGCGACAGCGCACCAATTCCTGTAACAACAACTCTTTTCATACTTACCTCTTAATTAAGCAGTTTTTTCTTCAAGATATTTTACGATTTCCGCTACTGTAGAAATTTTTGCTGCATCTTCTTCTGAAATTTCGATGTTAAACTCATCTTCCAGACCCATGATTACTTCAACCATGTCTAGAGAATCTGCACCAAGATCTTCCTTGATATTGCTTTCTGGTTTGATTTCTGCCTCATCCTTGCTCAATTTGTCTGCCAATACTGCTACTACTCTTTCTAACATTTTTCTTCCTCCTAAACTTTTTGTAAAAAATAATAAATAAATCCTACCATGTAATTAATATCGAACCCCATGTCAGTCCAGCCCCAAAGCCAGCCAAGATGATCTTGTCGCCTTTTTTCAAAAGTCCTTTATCATTCATCTCGTCCAAGGCAATCGGAATGCTCGCCGACGAGGTATTACCTACTTTGTTTATGTTCATATAAAATTTTTCTGCATCGATTTTGAGACTCTTCGACGCCGAAGCGATGATCCGCTTGTTCGCTTGATGCGGCACGATGTATGCGATGTCCTCGCCTGTCAAATTGTTGCGCTCGAGCAATGTTCTCACGCAATCCTCTAGCGCTGGCACGGCAAATTTGTACACTTCTTGGCCGTTGAGCTCCAGCAGCGGCGACGTCATTTCGTCTCTCTTTGGTGGAAAAGTCTCTGCATTTTTCATTCCACCAAGCGTGATTGAAAGTTTTTCGTCAAATGTTGCGTTCAGATAAATATCGCCAATCTGATCGACCTGCTCCTTTGTGAGCACCATCGCTCCTGCGCCATCTCCAAAGAGGATGCACGACCCACGATCTTCATAGTTTAGACATTTGCTAAAAACTTCAGAGCCGACAATCAAAGCATTTTTGCCGATGCCCGACTTCATCATCGAGCTTGCCACCGAAAGTGCATAGACAAATCCCGTGCAGCCAGCCACAAGGTCAAATGTCACCGCATTTTTGATTTCCAAAATTCCCTGCATATAGCTCGCTGTGGTCGGTGCCATGCCATCTGGTGTTACGGTTGCCAATATTATGATATCGATTTCGTCAGCCGAAATCCCTGCTCGCTCAATTGCTTTTTGCGCTGCCTTTGCACCCAACATCGCAGTCGATTCCCCCTCAGAGACTCTTCGCTCCTCAATGCCTGTACGCTGCGTGATCCATTCGTCACTTGTATCCACAAATTTCGATAGCTCTTCGTTGGAAAGTACAAAGGGAGGAAGATAACTGCCTGTTGCAATAAAGTTCATAATTCCTCCTTCAAAAAATTCTAGGCGTATTCTATCGCAGGCGAATTTTTTTGTCAACACATTTTACAAAAAAACCTAACAAATATTGAAATTCCAACCTTTTATAATACACGATAGGATTTTTTTGTGCCAAAATGCACCGCAAAAATTTTTTTGACAAAAAAGTTTCGTTTTGTATTCCAAAGGAGAATTTGTACCAGAATCTCGAATGATTTTTGCTTGCAAAAAATTTTAGTACGAAAGTTTTGCGTGCGGCGTTTTATACCAACATCCAAAAAGAATTTTTCCAAACAGCACTTGACAAAAATTTTGTGTCACTGTATTATATCACTAGAACAATCGTCAACTTTTCTTGGCGATCCAAAAATTTAGGATATTACGAATTGGATATAAGGAGGAAGTATGGGCTGGAAATTTGATCAGAGCAATCCGATCTATCTGCAAATCATAAGCCATTTGGAATATTTGATTCTCGCTGGACAATACAAACCAGGAGACAAATTGGAATCCGTGCGAGATTTGGCTGCGATTGCAGG
>JBHBDS010000058.1:0-13179 GCA_041784625.1 Filifactoraceae bacterium | reverse complement strand
GCGTATCGATTCGCTCGACAATTGGGACGGTGAACGCCATGGTTTTTCCCGTTCCTGTTTGCGATTGCCCGATAAAATCTATCCCCTCAAGTCCGAGCGGTATCGCTTGCTCCTGAATCGGTGTCGGATGCTCGTAGCCTTTTACTTTGAGTGCATCCAATGTTCTTTGAGAAAGTCCCAGATCAATAAATTGTTTGTTTTCCATAAAATTCCTTTCGTTATACCCAAACCACTTCTGGCATATTATTCTTTCTCAAAAAATCATTTGCTAGTAAAAAGTGATTGTTTCCAAAAAATCCTCGGTGCGCTGAGAGCGGACTCGGATGGTTTGATCGCAAAATGAGATGCCTGCTCGCATCCACGTTTTTTGCTTTTTCGGCTGCGTAATTGCCCCAGAGAATGAACACGAGCGGCGTTTGTCTTTTGCTTAGCTCAAAAATGATTTTGTCGGTAAAAATTTCCCAGCCTTGCTTTGCGTGAGAGCCTGCCGCGCCTTCTTCGACGGTAAGCACAGCGTTGAGCAGCAGCACGCCTTGGCTCGCCCAGTCGGAGAGATCGACGCTCTGGCGATTTTTGCCAAATTCTTGCTGCAATTCTTTGAAAATATTCACCAGCGATGGCGGCGCTTTGACTCCTTGGTTCACGCTGAAGCACATGCCATTTGCTTGCCCTGCTCCGTGGTATGGATCTTGACCGATGATGACGACTTTGACATCATCAAACGGCACAGCCTGCAATGCACGAAACACTTGCTGCTGTTTCGGAAAAATATTTCGCTGCGTATAGAGCGCGTCGACCTTATGGAGCAAGGATGAAAAATATTCTTGATTGTATTCTTCTTCGATGAGTGCTTGCCATTTGGTGTCAAGCGATGGTATTGCGAATCGCTCGAAAATATTTTGCTTGTTCTGTGAGAAATTTGTTGGTGCGTTTTGCATTATTTCTTTCTGTGCATTATTCGACGACAAATTTTCTGATGGTTTCAATGTCGATTCTGCTGATATTTTTTCCGATGATTGTATGGATTTTTTATCCACTCCATTGGCTGTTGAATAAGCAAACCGATTCTCCCTCACTTGCATACTTGATGTGTTTTGTAAACTCGGATTCGCATATGTCACGGGCGCAGATTCATTTTTCTTGGTCGATTCTATCTTCTCTGCGGAGTTTGTTTTTTCTGGTGAATTTGTTTCTGCTGGTTTCACTTGCTCTTTTGGCATTAGATTAAGCACGAGAATTCCACGCTTGCTCTCCAGTTTCAGATGACATAATTCCTCATCCCATGCGAGAACCTCGTATGCTCCAATAAGATCATCCTTACTTTTTTCGCCAACTTTTTTGCTCAGTTTATTTACTTTGAATTCGCCGTCAAAGATTTTTGGCGCAACTTCAAAACGGCTGAGCCGTGCAAGGTAGGTCGCCATCTGCCCGCTTTTTTCATCGACTGTCACATTTTCTTCGACCGCTAAGCTCTGTAGCAGCTCGATATTTTTGTCTTGCACTTGTTCTTCCAAGCATTCGACAATGCAGCCGAGCGTCGTATTTTTTTTCATAATGATGTCGATTTTGAGCTTTTGCAACGCAATTTCTTCCTCTTTTGTTCCATCGATCATCTTAAAATCGGCAAAGTTTTGCTCAAATTCTTCCAGATTGTAGAGATAGTGGCAGAGCAGCGTGATGCCGATTTTGTTTTGCGCCGTGATTTTGCGCCGAATCAGCAAAAACAGCGCCGTCGCTTGCTCAAAGGATTGTTCAATCGTCAGATTGGCAAGAATAATTGGAACGAGTGAGCTGATGATGCTCTGAAAATCTTTTTCCACTAGGAACTTGTAGAGCCTAAGTTCTTGCGCCATCCTGTGCTGGTCGATCACAACGAGCTGCTTTTTGGCATCTGCAAGCAAACATCTTGTGGTGAGATTTGAAATTTCAGCATTTCCGCTGAACAGAAGTTTTTTGTAAATTTGTTCTACGTTCATCATTTCTCCAAAAATCAAGCAGGCATAAGCCTGCTTTTTTTACATTTTGCGTGGAGCTTCCATCCCTAGTAAATATAAACTGTTGAGCAGTCCGATTCGCACTCCTTCAACAAGCGCAATAAATGCTTTTTTGGTATCTTCATCAGCACTTAGGATATGATTGTCGTGGTAGAATTTGTTGAATGCTTGTGCCAAATCCAGTGCAAAGCGAGCGATATGATGTGGCTCATTTTTGTGGTATGCACGTAGGAGCACTTCGTCAAAGGATGTCAGTACGCGAACAACTTCCATCGCATCGGAATTGTTTGCCAAAATTTCAAAATTCACGTCCGCAGTCGGCGTGATTCCCGATTTTTCGATCAGCGAGCAACATCTTGCGTGCGAATACTGTACGTATGGCCCAGTCTCGCCTTCGAAGCTGAGCGTGCGTTCCCACGAGAATTGGTAATCCTTGATTCGGCTGTTGGATAGCTCTTGGAAAATAATTGCGCCAACACCGACTTGTTTTGCTACTTCGTCGATATTTTCGAGATTTGGATTTTTTTCTTGAATGATTTCTTTGGTCTTTTCAATCGCTTTGTTGAGCACATCTTCGAGGAAAACTACTCGTCCATGACGTGTCGATAGCGTTCCATCTTCCAGAGAAACCGTTCCAAATTGAACATGGATACAATCTTTTTCCCATTCGTGTCCCATCAGTGCGAGCACTTTTTTCCATTGTCTGAAGTGCAGTTCTTGTGGTGTTCCAACAATATATACATTTTTGTAGAAATCGTAAGTGTTTTTGCGATAGATCGCTGCGGCGATGTCTCGAGTGATGTAGAGTGTCGAGCCATCTTTTTTCATAATGAGCGCAGGCGGCATTCCGTATGGTTCAAGATCGACGATTTTTGCACCTTGCGAATCTTGCAGCACACCTTTTGCTTCCATCTCCTCAATGACCGCTGGCATTTTGTCGGAGTAAAAACTTTCGCCGTCTAGTGAGTCAAACTTGATGCCGAGCAAATCGTACACACGGTTGAACTCGCTGAGCGACACTTCACGAATCCACTCCCAAAGTGCGTATGCCTCTGCATCGCCATCTTCGAGTTTTTTGAACCACGCTCTCGCCTCGTCCTCCATAGTTGGATCGTTTTCTGCCTCTTGGTGGAACTGCACGTAGATCTTGAGCAGCTCGTTGATCGGATCTTGCTCAATCACTTCACGATTTCCCCATTTTTTGTATGCGACAATCAGCTTGCCGAATTGTGTTCCGTAATCGCCGAGGTGGTTGAACGCCAGCGCATTGAACCCGAGGAAGTCATAAATTTTGAACAGCGAATGTCCGATTACTGTCGTACGAATATGTCCGATGTGGAAAGGTTTTGCGATATTTGGTGAAGAAAATTCGATGATGGTGTTTTTCTTTTGTCCAAAATCACTGCGACCAAAATTTTCTTTTTCGCTCATCACTCGCTCGATCATCGACTCAGCCCAACGTTTTTTGTTTACAAAAAAGTTGACATAGCCGCCCATGCTGTCGATGCTTGCCACCCAATCGGATGGTTGCAATTTGGACGCAAGATCTTTTGCGATGTCATTTGGTGATTTGCGAAACTCTTTTGCCAATCGAAAACATGGGAACGCATAGTCTCCCATCTCCGTATTTGGCGGAATTTCAATCATTGTTTTGATCTCTTCAACCGAAAAATTTGAAAGCTCACCATGTAGCACTTGTGCAATTGATTGTCTTAAATCCATATTCCTCACTCCTATTAAAAACTCATTTTGTTATTATAACATAAATATGAAGAATTTACTCCAAAAATTATTTGCTCAAGAGCAAATGCTTGCTACCTTTCCGATGTAACATTTCGAAAAATAATTTTTGAAGCTACAATCGTTTCGTCCGCAAGCTTGTTTCTTCTCCAAAATTTATTCGTAAATCACTTCTTTTAAGAAAAGTCCTTGCGCTGGCGCTGTCGGGCCAGCGAGTGTGCGATCTTCGGACTCGAGCACCGCCTTTATATCTCGCTCCACTCCTTTGCCCGCATCGATCAGCGTGCCCGCAATAATTCGCACCATATTGTACAAAAATCCGTTGCCCGTCACTTCAATCTCGATCACATCTTTTTGCTGCGAGATTTCGATGCTGTAAATCGTGCGCACAAAATTCGTCGCCGATGAGCCGTCAGACTTAAAAGCGGAAAAATTATGTTCTCCCACAAGATATTGTGCCGATTTTCTCATTTTTCCTAAATCTAGTGCTCCTTTGACAAAATATGAAATATTTCTTTCAAACGCTCTCTTCACTTCGCCCGTCTGGATTCGGTAGATGTAAGTCTTTTTTTTCGCCGAAAATCTCGAATGAAAATTTTCTGCTACTTCTTCGCTCTCGAGCACTCGAATCTCCTGTGGTAGCTGCTGGTTGAGGGCAAATTTTATTTTTTCTGCTGGAATTCTACTCTCGATATGAAAATTTGCTACTTGTCCTAGTGCATGAACTCCAGCGTCGGTTCTTCCCGATGCAAAAATATCGATTTTATCTCCTGTGATTTTGGCGAGTGCTTGTTCAATTTCTCCTTGTATTGTTCTTGCATTCTCTTGCTTTTGCCATCCTGAGTAATTGGTTCCGTCGTATTCGACTTTTATTTTTACATTCAAAATTTTTCTCCTTCGTTTTCTCATCAAATTACGAATAAAAGGATTTTATTTTTCATATTTCTTACAAATAGTTCAAACTTTTTTTGAATTTTATCTATTTTTTCCGATTTACGTATTGCAATTTTCATAAAATTGTAATATACTGAGGAAAATGGTGCTAAGGAAAGGGGGAGTTGGCATTGATAGCACGATATTTGTTGGTGCTTGCACTTGTTGCATTATCGCTACGTGGCTTGTATCAGATGTACGTGGAAGTAATTCGCAAACCATACATAGCTAGTCAATTGGTTGAGAGACCGAGCAACCGAAGAATTTCGTACGAATCGCGCAACATCTCCGTTGGGACGGCTCGTTCGAAGTCCAGATCTTCTATCTCGGCGCAGCGCAATGCCGCTCAATCACAAAACACATCCTACGCATCGTATCGTTCGAAAAATCGAAGAGCCCGTTAATCAAAGACCTCGGAAGAATTTACCAAGGTCTTTTTTGTTGCTATTTTTTGCTGCGAAAATCTTCCATCATCCGAACAAACCGCTGTGCCATATCGTAATCGCCAGCAAAATGCGTGTGAAGATAGGTGCCGAGCGTATTATTTTTCTGATAACCGCCGCCCCATATTTTGATTTTTCCATCGGACATTTGCTTTTTCATCTCATAAGCATTTTGCTGCTCAGATTCAAAGTCTGAATAGTGAAACTCGTGCCCACAAACTTTTTTCTCCTTATCCGAAAGCACCGTTTCCACTTGCGCCGTTCCCTCGCAATAGCCGAATCGCTGTAGCCTTTTGGACATTACGCTGCGTCCATCGAGTATCCCCGTCATCTCAAAAAATTCGCCATCCAAACTCTCCAGCTCTTTCCCAAGATACATCAGTCCGCCGCATTCTGCGTAAATCGGCATTCCCTCTTCGGATTTTTTTCGGATTTCGGCGAGGAGATTTTTGTTTTGGCTGAGTTCTTTGGCAAAAACTTCTGGAAAGCCGCCACCTATGAACAGTCCATCGACATTCGGCAATTTTTCGTCCGTCATCGGCGAAAACGGAATAATTTCTACGCCCATTTCGGTGAGCAAATCCAAACTATCTTGGTAGTAAAAATTAAAGGCTTTGTCATAGGCGAGCCCCAGCTTGACATCGGTGATGGAGCGAATTTTTTTTCTGCGATTATCATCAAAGGACACAGGCTCCGCATTAGCTAGCTCCAGCAATTGATCCAAATCCAAATATTTTTCCACCACTTCGGCAATGTAGTCGAGCTTTTCGTTTAGTCCTTCCATCTCGACGCTCGGCGTGAGTCCCAGATGTCTTGATGTGAGCGAAAAGTTTTCGTCCTTTGGGATTCGTCCGATCACTGGCACGCCCGCATAGGTTTCGACCGCATTTTTGATGATATTAAAATGATTTTCGGTGCTCACATTGTTGGCAATCACGCCAGCGATATTGATATTTGGGTCGAGCATTTTGTACCCGAGCACAAGCGCCGCCGCCGATGCCGCCATCGATTTTCCGTCGATAATCAGAATCACGGGGCAATCGAGAATTTTTGCCATACTTGCCGTGCTGCAATAATCATAGCTTGCGCCGAGCCCATCGTAGAGCCCCATCACGCCCTCGATGATGTTGATGTCGGCATTTTGCGCATTTTTTGCAAAAAGATATTTGATTTCTTCTTGTGGCAGCATAAATTCGTCGAGATTTCTCGATTTGTTTCCGCTCGCCACAAAATGGTATTCCGTGTCGATATAGTCTGGCCCGACTTTGTATGGCTGAACAAAGAGCCCTCGCTTGGTGAGTGCGCGCTGGATTCCGCAGGTGATGGTCGTCTTGCCCGTGTTGCTCGTCGTTGCTGCAAAAATAATTCGTTTCATACTTCCTCTTCTTCAAAATCAACAAGAATTTCGATACGCTCTGCAAAATCGTGTAATGTGATGCATAGCAATTTATCACAATTTTGTCTAGCTTTTCGAATTTTTTCCAGATTTTTCCTCCAAAAATTTCTCGCTGATCTTTTTCCTTATTATAAAATCTATGTTTTTTCTCAAAATATATGTTAAAATAGTTGAGTTAACATATACTAGTCTATCATATGTAAAGGGAACTTTCTATGGATTTTTTTCTGGTGTTTCAAAAAGTTGTCGTAATCTTTTTGCTGATTATGGTTGGATATGTCGTGGTGAAAAAAGGACTCGTCACCCCCGAGGGACAAAAGTCCGTCACCAATTTGCTGCTCTATGTGTTTTTGCCTTGCACTTTGCTGAGGACTTTTCAAGCGCCTTTTGTCGCCGCCTCATTTTTTAACGGCTTGCAGATCACTTTTACAATGGCGGCGATCTATTTGACGACGACACTGCTCTCATTTCCGATTGCAAGAGCGTTGACCAAGGATGAGAAAAAAGTGGCGATTCTGGTCGTGGGGATGGTTCTTCCCAATGTTGCGTTTATGGGTTATCCGATCATCGAGGCGATCATCGGACAGGAATATATTTTTTATGCTGTGATGGGGACGATTGCGTTTGAAGTAATCTCGTGGAGTCTGATGGCTTCCATCATCATCAAGAGTACGGGCGTCGAATCAAACGAAACGCTTTTCCAAAGGCTCTCTCGCACGCCAGCGATTATTGCCATCGTCATCAGCTTGGCGATATATGTGTCGCCGTTTCGCATTCCTGAGCCGTTTATCTCGACCATTCATTTGCTCGCCAATGCGATGTCGCCTGTTGCGATGATCATCGTTGGAATGGCGCTGGCAAAAGCGGACATCAAAAAAGTTTGGTTTCAAAAAGAACTCTACGTCGTATCTGCCGTTCGTTTGCTCGTCTATCCGCTGCTCTTGCTCGGATTGTTCAAACTGATCGGGTTGCAAGGCGTGACCTACTCTATGCCGCTGATTCTGATTTCGATGCCATCCGCTGGCTACACGAGCATCGTCGCAGGACTTTATGGCGCAGATGCAACCTTCGCCTCCGAAATCGTCACGATGTGTACATTGTTGTCGCTGATCACGATTCCGCTTTTCTTGGCACTAACTTAGGATAAAAAAGTCCATTCGCTGCAATTGCAATGAATGGACTTTTTTCAATTTATGAAGAAAAAATTATTGGAGCTTCGTAAATGGATGCGTCGAATAACATTGAATTCTTCTATCTCGAATTATTCGAACTTTAGGGAATCGAGCAGTAATTTCGTGTATTCTTCTTTTGCATCTTGTAAGAGCGACTTGCTCTCTAACTTCTCCACAACTTTTCCATGGTGCATCACGACGACCTGATTGGTCACACTCCTCACCATCGCTAGATCATGGCTGATAAAAAGATAAGTGAGCCCGAGTTTTTCTTTGAGCTCCATCAGCAATTCTAAGATTTGTGCTTGAACAGAAACATCTAAGGCGCTTGTCGCTTCGTCAAAAATAATCAATTTTGGTTTCACCGAAATTGCACGAGCGATCATTACTCGTTGCAATTGCCCTCCAGATAATTGATGTGGGAATCGGTAAAGCAAATCGGTCGAAAGTCGAACCAAGTCCAAGTATCTCGCTACTTCCTCTTTCACATTAGCGCTATTGGCTTTCTGATGATACAGCATTGTGGACGACAGGAAATCATAGATATTCATTCGAGGGCTGATGGACGCAAAAGGTTCTTGAAAGACCATTTGCATTTTTTTATACACTTCAAGCTGATCCTTTTGGGAAGTATTTGTAATATCCTTTCCTTCCAAAAAAATCTCGCCCGAAGACACTTTCTCCAACTGCATTAACATTTTTGCTAGAGTAGATTTTCCGCTTCCGCTCTCTCCGACAATTCCGATACTGTCTTTGTATTTCACCATCAAATCTACCTTGTCAACGGCTACAAAAACCTTTTTCTTTCTAAGACCTTTTTCTTTTTGAAAAAAATTTTTCGACACTTGCTTTGCTTCCAATAAAACCCTATCCATATCTCTCAATTAATCTCTCCCCATGCAATCCAATGATGGAATCTAGTAGCCTCTGAGTATACTCATTCTTCGGTGAAGACTGAATCTCTTTTGGCGATCCCCACTCGACCAATTTTCCTTGGCACATCACCCCAATCGAATCTGAAACATGGATTGCTAAATCGATATTATGCGTAACCATGATTACAGTCATTCCAGCATTTTTGTTCAAATCTCGGAGCAATTTTACTACTTCTTTTTGGATCGTCACATCCAGCGCACTGGTCGGCTCATCTGCTAGTAACAATTTTGGTTCTAGCGCCATCGCCATTGCCATCCCAACGCGCTGTCTCATCCCACCTGATAGTTCAAAAGGATATGACGCCAAAATTCTCTGCGTATCAAACAGCTGCATTTTGCATAGCTCTTGCGCTGCGATTTCTCTGCAATCTTTTTTCGATTGATTTCGATGGGCATTGATGTAATTTTCAAACTGCGTTCCAATATTTTTTGTCGGGTTAAGATACCTTCCAGTATCTTGAAAAATCATCGCAATGCTTTCGCCCCGAATTTTCTTCATTTGGGTTTCGTTAGCACAAAGAATGTCTTGTTCTTCAAATAATATCTGCCCTTTTTGAAAAGTGTTTTGAGGCAATAGTTTTAGGATACTATGAAGCATCGTTGTCTTTCCGCTCCCACTTTCTCCTACGATGCAAACAAACTCTCCTCTTTTGACATCAAAAGAGACTCGATCCACTGCGTTGTTTTTTCCATCATACGAAATGGTAAGATCTTTGATTCGAACGATGCTCATAGTAACCTCTCTTATTTTTATTTAATCGATACTAAGTTTGCTATCAATAAAGTAGTAGTCGATTGGATACGAAGTGATGTTTTTTACTTTATTGGCTGCGAGTACAAAATTGTTCTCTCCACAAACATAGATGCTTGCAGAGTCCGCTAGCAATACTTTTTCTGCTTCGATGGTGATTGCCACTCGATCCGATGGATCAAATGCTAGAGCCAATCGATCGATGATTGCATCGAGCTCTTCGCTGCTGTAGCTTCCCGAATTGGTTGATGCTCCAGTTTTGTACATTGAATCGAGGAACCATTGTGGATCACCTGTCGAAAGCACTTGCCAATTGGTACACACGATGTCGTAGTTTCCGCTTCCTGTAAAATCAGAAAGGTTGTCCACCATATTGAGTGTCAAATTGATTCCTGCTTCTTTGGTCATCGACTGAATCGCTTCGAGCATTGTGGTGTAGTCTTTATTCGTGTAGGTGATTGCAAACGAAAGCTCATTGCCATCTTTTTCTACATAACCATTTCCATCCGCATCAGCAAATCCCGCTGCTTCGAGTGCTTGTTTCGCATTTTCCAAATCGAATTTTTGTTTATCTAACTGATCGTAACCGTATGGCGACGATGATGGGTATGGCGCTCCTGCTTTGCCCACGCCTTTTCCCAAAATCGATACGAGCGAGTCGTAGTCAATGCTTGCTTCAATCGCTTTTCGAACATTTGCATCTTGTAAGAACTCGTTTTTATAGTTAAATATCAAAATTCGAGTTCTCGCTCCAAGCGTATCAAGCACTTGGAAGTCTGGGTTTGCTTCGAAAGTCGGAATATCTGTCCACGCAACACGTTGAACGATGTCCATTTCTCCCGACTGAAGCGCAAGACTTCTTGTGCTATCATCTTCAATCAATTTTACGGTGATTGTATCTGCCCCTGGAACGCCATTCCAATACTCTTTGTACGCTTCGAGTTCGATAAAATTATTCACCTCAAATCCTGTGACCATGTAAGGACCAGTCGCAATTGGATTTGTCGCAAAATCTTTTCCTGAATTTACGTCAATAACAGAATACATCGGTTCTGTAATCGTTGCAAGAAATGCTCCGAATGGTTCTGTGGTTTTGAAGATAATATCTTGCCCGTCCGCTTCGATCGACGAAATTTTTGCAGAAGCCTTTGCTCTTTCTTGTGTTTCCATCGCTCTTTCGAACGATGCTTTTACTGCTTCAGCGTCGACCGCTTTTCCATTATGGAATGTGACGCCCTCACGGATGTGCAGTTTCCATGTGGTATCGTCAACTTGCTCCCACGAATCTGCAATCAGTGGAACGATCTCATAGTTCTCGTTCACCGTAACCAAAGTTTCTGTGATAGCCGCACGACTTGTCGTCCAACCATCCCACTCAGTTGCTGGATCGAGGCTTGATCCAAACCAGTAAATCGCAGCATTGATATGCTTTGCAGATTGCTCTTCCGTTGTGCTAGAGCTGTCTTGTGTTGAGCTGCAACCAGTCAAAAGTAGTGCCGCAGCCAAGGCAAAGATGCCCCATTTTTTTAAAGTTTTTCTAACCATTCTTTTAATTTCCTCCTGTTTTTCTTTTCTAAAACAAAACGTGGATCTAATATATCTCTAAGGCGATCGCCTAGTAGATTAAAAATAATGACATAGAGCATGATCACCAGCCCTGGATAAACGATTTGCCATGGAGCAGACTGAATGTATTTTCTGCCTTCACTTAGCATAAATCCCCACTCTGGCGCTGGCGGTCTCGCAGAAAGTCCAAGCAATGACAAACCGCTCAAGCTTAGAATAATGCCGCCAATGTCTTGAGTGATGTTTACCAATAAATAAGGAAACACATTGGGAAAAATTAGTTTGCTCATAATTTTCCATTCCGAAAATCCGCTAAGTCTCGCTGTTAGTACATATTGATTTTTCTTCTGCGCTAACACGAGCACTCTAGAAACACGATAATACTCCGTCCATCCAACGACAGCCATCGCAATGATCGTATTCCCAATCCCTGCTCCCAAAATACTCACCATCGCAATTACAAAAACGGTTTGCGGAATTGCCAAAAGCATATCGGTGAATTTTGTAAAAACAAAGTCTACCCATCCCCCAAGAAAAGCGGACAACATTCCTAACATGCTACCAACAATTGTCACAATCGCAATAACTGAAAAAGTAATCACCAATGTGCTTCTGCCTCCCCAAATCAATCGAGAAAGGATGCATCGGCCGATTTGATCTGTGCCGAGCGGATATTTTGCCGAGTGAATGATCAGCGCATTTTGGTAGTCGTTTGCGATGGGATCGTTTGGTGCCACAATCGGCGCAAGAATTGGTATAACGATCAGACTTATCGCCACAAAAATCAATAGGACAAAATCGATGTTCATCAGAATTTTTTTTGAAATATTCCTTTCCATTCTTATTGATCCTCCAGTCTGATTCTTGGATCAAGAATTTGATACGAAACGTCCACCAAGAGATTTACTACCGAATAAATTAGCGCCATCCACAAAACGTATCCTTGTATTATTGGATAATCTCGTATCGAGATTGCATCCACTGCCATCTTTCCGATACCTTGCCACTCAAAAATCGACTCGACAATCGTCGCTCCGCCAAGCAGAGCCCCGATGCTCATTCCCAACATCGTAACAATCGCCAATAGAGAGTTCGGCAAGATTTGTGTCCAAATGATTTTTCTTTTAGACAATCCAAGAGAAATCTGACCTAGATAATAATCTTTGCTGAGTTCTTCCAAAACGCTACTTCGAACTCTTCGAATGTACATGGAAGTCAACCATATCGCCAAGGTAGCCGTTGGGAGCACCAAATGTTTTGCGCTGCCACTTCCGAGCAGAGGGAAAAGTTTGAGACGCACCGAAAAATAATACATGAGTAGCGTTCCCACCCAAAAGCTCGGCATCGACACACCGAAGAATGAGATCAGTCTCAAAAAATAATCGACCCATTTGTTGCGATTCACTGCAGCGAGCACGCCCAAAGGAACCGACAAAATGATCGTCACAAGGATTGTTGATGCAGCTAACACCAATGTGTTTGGCAATCTTTTTTTAATTTCTTTTCCAACATCCGTGCTGTAATAATAAGAAACCCCAAAATCTCCCTTGACTGCTTTTTTTAACCATGTCGTATACTGTTCGAAAAAGGGCTTGTTCAGTCCCATTTCTTCTCTCATTTTTTCTATGTATTCGGTGTCCGCTTTTACATTTAATCTCTCGAGCCTCAGCGTCACAGGATCCGACGGCGAAAGATAGGTGAGTGCAAAAGTGAAGAAAGAAAGCAACAACATCGTAGGAATGATAAACAGCACTCTCTTCAAGATAATTCGCCCCATCGCTTCCCTCCTTTTTTGAAAAATATGCAATAAAAAAACCATCCTATACAGAATGGCATAAAAACGATACAAGCATCCTCTGCTTGAATATCATCTGCACCATTCATCGTGACCCAGATAATAAGCAAAAGGACGGTATTCTGGCTTATGCGTTAAACATTTACAGTTGCGAGACAGCGTAAGATTTTCACTTACTTCCCCTCTATGAACAATTTCGTTCATACCTTTTGCTCTTTTATGATGTTATACATTATAGCATACAAAATATTTTTTTCAACATTTGTTTTGTCCATAATTATTCCCAAAATATTTCCGTATGCTGCCATCGGATTGAATCAAGAACACGGACAGCAATATGATTGCCATTCCGATGACCTTTTGCATCGTGATGCTCTCGCCTAGAATCCAAAACGATCCGAGCAGTCCAACCACGGGATTGACATAGGCGTAGGTTGCAACGACGGAGACTTTC
>JBHBDS010000057.1:0-3575 GCA_041784625.1 Filifactoraceae bacterium | reverse complement strand
GTAATGGGTATTTCGTTATTTCATCTGTCAATGAAGTAAATGTCCTTGCATTCTTTTGACAAGGAAATGGCTGTCTTGCCACTAATATTATACACCATTTTTCAAGCTACGGAAATTTTTTTGCATAAACAGCGAAAAAATTTGGAAGCTTATTTTTGAAAAGTAATTTCTCATTCGTGCTACCTGAAAAAATTTAGTCTAAACATTTCTCAATTTATTAAGTCTGCAAAATCATTTTTTGAGCTGAAATGTTTACGCAATTTTTGCATTATTGTGCGGCGGAATCTCTCCTGCTGCAAACAGTGCTTTTTTTGTAATCAGCGGTCCAACAAATTCATAAATTACGGTTGCTGCGAGAATGACCGTACGAATTTTTATGCCGCAATCTCCTGGAAGAGCATTTTGTGCAACGAGCGAAAGACCAATGGCAACCCCCGCCTGAGGCACAAGCGTATAGCCGAGATATTTTTGTACCGTATGAGGCATATGATAAGTTCTGGCCCCAATATACGCTCCGAGGCATTTTCCAATCACACGCACGATAACATAGGCAGCTCCAATCAATCCAGTCGAACGAAGTGCTGCAATCTCAAGATCAGCTCCCGACACGACAAAAAATGCAACAAAAATCGGTGCCGTAATATTGTCTACTATAGAAAAATATTTCATCTTGCCTTCTCGCAGGTTGGAAATGGTCGCACCCACCGCCATGCATGCAAGTAGTGACGACACATGTAGATAGTCCGAAAGCGCATAGCCCATCAGAATCGCCACAATAACAAAATTCATGAGCTCACCCTCGCTACGAATGATTTTTTCAATCCACAAAAATGCAATACCAATCACTGTCCCAAGTAATAACGCACCAAAAATTTCGACCAGCGGAATCAGAATCAGCTGAACAAAATTTACATCCCCGCCTAGAATTAGTGCTTTAGCAAGAGTGAGTGCCACACCAAATGCCATGATACTCACCCCATCATCCATCGCAACCACTGGCAAGAGCGTGTCGACCACTGGACCTTTTGCCTTGTACTGACGAATGACCATCATTGTTGCCGCTGGAGCCGTTGCACAGGCAATCGAACCGATCAACAACGCAAAAGCTGCGCCCGTCTTAAATACAAATAGCATCACCAGCGTAACCAGTGCCATCGCCGTCAACGATTCCAACAAAGTTAGCACGACAATTCCGATTCCAACTTTCTTAAGCTGTTGAAAATTAATTTGACTTCCTATGCTATACGCAATAAATGCCAAAGCTATATCCGAAAAAAGAGACAACTTCCCAACGACTTCCCTCGGCATGATGCCTGTGATAGAAGGTCCTATGAGAAGTCCCGCAATCAGATATCCAGTAACATTTGGTAACTTAAATTTTCCAGTAATTTTTGCAACAAAAAGTCCCGCAGCAAGCACTACTGCGACATAATACAAAATATGCATTCCAATCCCCCTACTTGGTCAACCCCTCAACCGAAGAAACTGGAACCGTAAACATGATTCCAACATTCTCTTTATCCAAATCTTCCACGACTTCTTTTACAATCGATTTTGCAATCTCGACACGTTCTTTATCCAGCAGCATAAAAATCGTCTTGTTCATCGGTCTTCCATCGTTCATTAACATATACAAAGAGCCAAACATCGGCAACTCTTGATGCTCCGAGTAAAGAAACTTTGCCATCCCCTTAGAATCCAAAATTGTTCCGCCCGTGATCCCTTTTTCCGCAAAGGCAAGCATCAGATCATCCAATTTTTCTGTTTTGTTCAGTACAATAAATAGTGCTTCCATGATTTTTCCTCCCATATTATGATAGACCTAAAGTGTAAATAATTCAAGAGGAAAATTTTAGTGCATGCACTTAATATAAAAACGCCCCACTTTCTATAAAATGAAAAATGGAGTGTCCTTCTAAACGCTAATCATGCTGGGCAACAAACGATTCTCCGACGAATTGCCACAGTAGTTGACATTCGCTTTCAAAATAAATCCTTCTATAGAAAATACGAAAATTGGATGTTATTCTAAAAAATATTCTGTATCAATACCATATAGCAAATCGTGCCAGAGATAATACTCAACAGGGTATTTCTTCTCCAAATGTGTATCACCACAACCACCAAGCAAGCCAAAATTTCTGGCAAAGCATATGGCGAAAATGCAAAAGAAATATTCTTCAAAGAATATACAACAAGCATGCCCATAATGGAATACGGCATTACCTTACCGAGATATTCGATCATCGCTGGCGTTTTCTTTTCTCCGCCCAACAGAACAAAAGGGGCAAAACGAATCGCCATCGTTATCATAGCCGACACAGCGATTAATAGAATATAATGATTGTTCATAATAACCTCTTCTATGCAAGAAATATTTGACCAAAAAATGTACTATTGAATCTAACACCAAAAATTAAATCCATGAAGTCAATTCTGTTCTCTCTAATCTACCGAATTACTGTTTCTTGTAACGTTGGCGCTATTCACTCAGAATTTGATTTTCTTTTCTACGAATCAGCACTAATATCAATGTGATTGCAATCATCGTTGGAATCAAAAAGTTTTTGCTCCCAAAAAACAAAAGGCATATGACCGACACGCCTACCCCGACAATAGCGTAGAGATGATTTTTTGTGCTCAGCCACTGCTCGATGAAAACGGTCAAAAACAATGCGGTGAGCGCAAAATCCACGCCCTCCGTATTGAATGGAATCACCATGCCGAGCAGCGCGCCAATCAATGTTCCACCGGACCAATAGAGATAATCAAACAGCGTGATGAAAAAATATTCGTTCTCCACTTCCTCATCTTTCGAGCAGACAAGCGAGTAAGTTTCATCGTTCAATGCAAAGATCAGGAAAGGTTTGAACTTTTTGTTCTTGTATCGATCAATCATAGATATTCCATAGAATAGGTGCCGTGCATTCACCGCAAGTGTAGTAAGCGCCATGGTGAGTATTGATGTTCCCTCAGCCAGCAAATCAATAGCAACATATTGCATGGAACCAGCATAGATAAAAAGGCTCATTCCTACCGCCCAAAACGCATTAAATCCTTTTGATTGCATAATCATCCCAAAACCAATGCCCAGCACAAGATAGCCTGTCATCACAGGAATGGTCTTTACCAGCGCAATTTTCATTGATTTTTTGATATTGCTCATAATATCCCTCTCATATGTTTTTCTCATTTAACTTCTAGTCGTTATTTTCACTATTCATGCTTGTAGCTTATTTTGGTTGCCGCTTTCCTTTTTCCTTTGCAATTTTCTTTTTTTTAACAAAAAAGCCCAACCGACGCAAAGCACAGCTGGACTTTTTAATTGGCTACGACCTACTTTCCCGGTACCCTTCGGTACAAGTATCATCGGCGATGCGAAGCTTAACTTCTGTGTTCGGAATGGGAACAGGTGGATCCTTCGCTCTATAATAGCCACATATTGTGATGGATGTACCATCAAAACTGCATACCAAGTCTTTTGTTAGATCAAGTCCTCGATCGATTAGTACTCATAAGCTGAATATGTTACCACACTTACACCTTGAGCCTATCAACCACGTAGTCTTCGTGGG
>JBHBDS010000056.1:0-4499 GCA_041784625.1 Filifactoraceae bacterium | reverse complement strand
TTGTGCTACAATAAGCACAAGAAATTGAATCAAACAGGAGAAGCATATGACTCAAAATTACAAACTCGAAAAATATATCAACTCCCTATCGCTCGTCTACATCGAAGCGATATACCAAATCCTTGGCAAATCTTCCGTCTATATGGAATACTCCGTCAATCGAGGGCTTTACACGGAGCTCAAAGGCTATGACGAATTTTCGGACGAGCTCGTCGAGCAAATCAAAAATCAGATGCAAAAAATCATCGACAGCGCTCTCCCTTTTCAAACAAAAATCGTGACAAAAGAGGAAGCGATCGAAATTTTTGAATCCCAATGTATGCTCGACAAAGTGCGAGTTCTCCGCACATCAAATCTCAAGACGATCACGATTCACCGAATCCATGAGCGATGGTACGCATTTGTCGGCGGCGTGCTTACAAACACATCCGAGCTACACAGCTTTGACCTCGTGCCAATCGCATACGGTGCCGTGCTCACCTACCCGATCATGGGTCAGGCCGCAAAATACGAAGATCAGCCAAGATTGTTCCAGATTTTTGGCGAAACTGAAAGCTGGGCAAGATTGCTCGGCATCAACCACGCAGGCGATCTCAACGAAACCATCGAGCGAGGCGAACTCTCGGACATCGTTCGAATCTGCGAGGCGCTCCATGAGAAAAAAATCGCCCAAATTGCCGACATGATTCAGTCCAAAAAATCGGCACGACTGATTCTGATCGCTGGCCCATCCTCATCGGGCAAGACAACTTTTGCAAAACGACTTGGCATTCAATTGCGAGTGCTCGGCAAAAAATATATCACCATCGGCATGGATGATTACTTCATCGACCGAGATAAGACTCCACATGGAGACGATGGCAAGCCCGACCTCGATGCGATTACTGCGGTTGACGTCGAGCAATTCAACATCGATTTGCAAAAAATAATTCGTGGCGAGTCCGTACAGATTCCAACCTATAATTTTATCACGGGCAAGAGAGAATACAACAAAAAACCGCTGCAAATTGACGAGGAAACCTACCTCATCGTCGAAGGCATCCACGGGCTCAACGAGAGGCTCACGGAAAATATTCCAGAGGATGAAAAGTTCAAAATCTATATCTCCGCGCTGACTCAGCTGAACATCGACAATCACAACCGCATTGCGACAACCGACTTGCGATTGATTCGCCGCATGGTCCGCGATGTCAAGCACCGTGGCTACGATGGACAAAAGACGCTCGAGCTGTGGAAAAATGTCGTGCGTGGAGAAAACAAAAATATTTTTCCATTCCAAGAAAATGCCGATGTGATGTTCAACTCTTCACTGATTTATGAGCTTGCCTTTTTGAAAAAACACGCCGTCCCTGTACTCAAGGCCGTCCCAAAAGACAGCGAGTACTATGACGAAAGCCGACGACTGTTGCTCATACTCTCCTTCTTCAACGTAGGCAAAGACGAACGAGCAATCCCAAACACGTCTATCATTCGAGAGTTTATCGGCGGCAGTTGTTTTGAACATTAACTCTAAAAAAATATCCCCTTGATTAGTCGAGTTTTTTAAGGTGTTGTCGTAGCTTCTCAACGACAGCACCTTTTTTCTTCATAATTCTTCACAAAGCGTGCAGATATTTTTTTGTTTTTTGTGGTATTATGATAGCAGAATCAATAGAAATTACGGATAGAAGATGAGGAATAAGAATGAAATTATTGAACGAAAAAGATAAATCCATCATCAAATGGGCGGCGCTTGTCGTGTTGACTGCGCTCGTAATCTTCGGACTTGGGCTGCTACTGTACAATTCGAGCAGTTTCTTTGTCAAAATTTGGAATCTGTTCACTGCTGTACTCAAACCGCTCACCATCGGAGCGATGCTATGCTACTTGCTGTTGCCAATCGTCCATTTTATCGAGAAAAAATTGCCGCAAAAATTTTCATCAGGCCGCAAACGCAGCCTATCGACGCTCATCACGGTCGGTGGTATTCTTCTGGTGATTTTTGCTCTACTCGTTTTGGCAGCCTTGTCCATTGCACAAAAAATCGGCACCATCAAACTCAGCGACATCAGCGCTTTGTACGATCTGATTATGAATCAATACCAAGAGTTCATCAGCCTAGCGATCGCTCAGCTAGCAAAAATTGGCATCTCTGCAGAAAATATCCTCAGCAAAGTCGGCACCGTGCTTACTGATATTCCAAAGATGCTCTCGACAACATTGTTTTCGATCATTTTTGCGGTCTACTTTTTGCTCGATGGCAGCAATATTTCCAGTTACTGGCGCAGAGCATTTGTAGTATTAGCTGGCAAAAAATCCGAGGAAGCGCTGCAGCAACTTTTGCATGACTCAAATCAGGTTTTCTCAGGTTATATCCGTGGTCAATTCGTCGATGCGACCATTGTCGGCGTGCTCATCAGCATCACATTGTCTGTCGCAGGAGTTCCTTATGCGATATTGATCGGCATCCTCACAGGACTTGGGAATTTGATTCCATACGTCGGCGGATTTGTTGGCTATGGAAGTCTCATCATTGCCTGTCTGTCCACTGGCGATCTCAAAACGCTGCTGATCGGCGCCGTGCTCATTGGTATCGTGATGTTTGTCGATGCCAATATCATCAACCCAAAATTGCTCAGCGACAATATTCAGATTCACCCGCTGCTCGTGGTCGGGTCACTGATTGCTGGTGCTAGCATCGGCGGATTTTTGGGAATGCTCGTTGCCGTGCCCGTCGGCGCATTGCTCAAGATCCAGCTCGACCGATATTTGGAAAAAATAGATAAAAGTCAATGAGGTTGATTAAGTTCCACCAATTCGGCCAACATTTTCTTCTCACATCAAAAAAACTAGAAAAATTCGGTAGTATTGTATATAATATCAATTGGTCAATGAAAATCAAATCGATTTCTATCGACGGATTATTCAACAATGAGGAGAATTTATGGAATCCATCAACCGAAAAAATAAGTCTGGTTTTAATAAATTTTTTGCACTGTGGTTTGGGCAATTGGTTTCGTCCATCGGGAGCGGAATGAGCGCTTTTGGATTGGGAATTTATGTTTTTGAGCAAACACAACTAGCAACTGCGACAACCACCATCACGCTGCTTGCTTTTCTCCCTTCCATTCTTCTTGCGCCAGTCGCTGGAGTTCTTGCCGACCGTTATGATCGTCGATTGCTGATGATTTTGGGCGATGGTCTGTCGGTCATCGGGTTGTTCTACATTCTTGTCAATATGTCCGATGCTTCATTGGCACAGATTGGTCTTGGCGTGTTCTTCAGTTCGATTTTTGTTTCTCTGCTGGAGCCGTCTTACAAGGCAACAGTAACCGATTTGCTGACAGTGGACGAATATTCCAAAGCGAGCGGACTGGTTCAGCTTGCCAATGCTTCAAAGTACCTCATCTCTCCGATCCTAGCCGGTTTTCTGCTAAAATATTTCCCGATTTCAACACTGATCTTGTTAGACATCGGAACGATATTGGTCACCGTCTCGATTACTTTTGCCATCCGAAAAGGAATCCAAAGCAAACCGAGGACGGACGATGAGATAAATTTTATTGCCGAATTCCGAAGTGGCATCACGACATTGCACAAAAATAAAGGCGTATTTATCTTAGTAATACTCAGCATGGCATTGACTTTTTTTGTAGGAATCATCCAGACCTTATCTACTCCGATGATTTTGGGCTTCGCATCCAAAGAAACCGTCGGCATGGTCTTATCCTTATCCGCCACTGGAATGCTGGTATCCAGCGTTTTGATCTCCATGCTTTCAATTAAAAAAGGGTACCTCAAAATGCTTTCCTACTCGCTGTTTTTTGCAGGAATATTTATGGTCGGTTTCGGATGGAAAGCCAATTTTTACACCATTTCTTTCTTTGGATTTCTTTTTTTCGCCATGATGCCATTTGCAAATACAGGTTTGGATGTTTTGGTACGATCCAACATTGACAATGCACTTCAAGGACGAATCTGGGGACTAATCGGCGTGATTTCTCAATTCGGTTACGTATTCGCATACTCGCTAGCAGGAATATTGAGCGATTTCGTATTTTCTCCGATGCTGACAGAAGGCGGTCTACTCTCCCCTAGCATCGGTCAAATCATCGGCGTCGGGAGCGGACGAGGTTCTGCTTTACTCATCATAATCGCTGGCATATTGCTCTCATTTTTTTCAATTACGATGCAGCGATTTTCGGTATTGCAAAAATTGGAGGAGAAAGCCTCTGTCCATTCAACATAGAAAGTCGAATTGTGTCACGATGAATCTCAACAGAGAATTTTGTGAGAATCAATTTCGGCTTCGTGGGTCTGCAACTTAACTTTTGAAAATCCGCAAATAATTTTGTAAGTTTGCTCTAAAATTTTGTGAGTCTGTCATAAAATTTTTCAAACCTACCATTGAATTTCAAGTGTTTTACGAAGAAAAAATTTATTACTACACCTTATACAGCAACAGCCGACGGAATTCCGTCGGCTGTTTTTATGCAAATCGCATATCTTTATTCTCTTTT
>JBHBDS010000055.1:0-6925 GCA_041784625.1 Filifactoraceae bacterium | reverse complement strand
TTGGAGTTGTAGTCTTTCAAGAGATAATACATTTTTTCCTGTGCCTTCTCGGACGGCGGAAGTTGCTCGAACATATTGGTGAGCGAAGATAGCTCTTTTACAATTTCTTGTACATCTGCTAGTACACTCTGGAACTTTGGTGCGGTAAGTCCATCTTTTTCGTTTTCTATTTTTCTTTCTTTGTCAGTTAGTTTTGCAGAGTCCTTGTTCGCATAAATCGCCAGTGCCTCATTCATCAATTTTTCGTTTTCGGTCGGCCATCGGTAGTTGATTACTCTTCCCCATGGTTTTTCTTGCATATCGGCCACACGATTGGTTCGAGAATATGCTTGGATAAGGCTCGCCCCTTTGAGTGTTCTGTCCACATAAAGCGTATTGAGCTCTGGCGCATCAAATCCCGTGAGAAGTTGATCCACAACGATGACTAGGTCAAGAAAATTTTTGTCGCTGTTGGTCTTGTTCAATCGTGAAGTCAAATCCTGCGTGTATCCCGACACATCATCGAGTCCAAACTGTGTGCCAAATTCAGTATTGTAGATATTTATCGCTTTATGCAGTCCTTCGTTGGACGCCGTCATATTATCGTTATTGGTCGTATTAAGGCTGAATGTGATCCCAACTTTTAGTGTTTGTTTTTTTGGCTTGTCGGGATTTTCTGCGTTGAATTTTCTATTTTCTTCGTTGACTCGTTGAAATTCTTCGTAGTACATCATTGCCATTGGCGTGCTTGCTTTTCCTCCGCCAACATGGGTAGTAAGCAGTGCATTGTATTTGCCATCGTTGGAACGATTTCGCCAATTTTCAAAAATATCTCGCACAACTTCTCGGATATGATCTTTGTTTTCATCATAAAAACTCGGCTCGATGGAGTCATCCATATCTTCTTGAGTAAGATTGTTGATCTTGTTTTGAATTTGCTGTTCAGTCCATTTGGGATATTTCTCTCGATAAAACTCTGGAAGATATTTTTCTTTCATTTGTTGTTCGTCGATCGTTGTTTTGAAATCCACTTTGAAACCAAGCACATTTCGATCTGCAATTGCCTCACGAATAGTGTATGCATGCAGAAGCGGCCCAAAAATATCTGCCGTGCGAAGTCCTTTGGTTGTCTCATCAAACATCGGTGTGCCTGTGTAGCCTACCCACGCAGCATTTTTGAATGCTTTTTGGATTCCTTCAAAGGATTCTCCTCCAGTCGAACGATGCGCCTCATCCACAATGAACACAAAATTTTTGTTCGGCGCTTTGAAAGAACTTCTTTTGACGAGCGTATCCAATTTTTGAACGGACGTCACGATGATATTGTTGTCTTTTGATTTGAGTTTGCGACTGAGATCATTTGTGTTTTCGGTATCTCGAATCACACCAAAACTGTCTTCGCTCGCATCTGGATCGTATGCTCGATAGTTTTCGTTCGTTTGTTTTGTGAGCGCAATTCGATCGACTACGAACACCACTTTATCTACATTTGGCATTCTGCTTGCAAGCCACGCCGTCTTAAAACTCGTAATTGTTTTTCCCGAGCCTGTCGTGTGCCAAATATAGCCAATTTTGTTGTTTCCAAAAGAAAAGTCCGCTTTTTTTAGCCCCTCGATTACTCGCTGTGTTGCATAGACTTGGTATGGGCGCATGACTTTGAGCATCTGTTTGTTTTTTGTGCCATCTAGAATCATGTAGTTGGTTGCCATCTGATGCGCCATTGGAATTGAAAGCATAAGATCCGCAAATTCTTTCCAATGTCTTACGATTCCATTGTCCGTTTTTCGCTGCCAATTGAATGCGAAATCTTTATTGAATTTGTCCGCTGTCGTGTTCGCCATATATTTTACATTGTTTGGTGTAATCGCGACGAGAATTTGCAGCGTCGAAAAAATATCTCGGTATTGATTTTCTGCTGCGTATTGGTGCATCTGATTGAGCGCTTCGTTCACATCTCTCGTATCCCTTTTTTCTTCAATCTGAATAATAGGAAGTCCGTTGATAAGCAATGTGGTGTCAAAGACTCGCTCTTTTTTCCCTGCAATTACTGGCGGTCTATGAATTTGATTGACGATTTGATATCTAGTGTCTCCTGCGCCAATTTGTTTTTGGTCAAAAACGGTCAGAAATACATGTCGTCCATCATCAAGATCAATTTCAATTTGTGATACGCCATTTAGTCCGTACAAAAATTGTCCTGCTTGGTACGGCGTATGCAAGTCGCAAATAATTTTTTTGACTTGATTGAACTCCACTTCACTGAGAGTTCGCTCCAAAACATCTTGGTTATGTTGCTCCAAAATAGTTTTGAAATTTGCCCAAAGTTGCTCCGTCGTTTTGATATTTGGTTCGTACTTCCATAGTTTTGGCTTTAGTTTTTGTGGGGATGTTCCCTCACCTGTTACGGGCAAACTCTGCTTGTCCTCCGCATAATTCGATAGGTAGTAGATCAGTTGTTTCTCAAATTCTTTTTCTTGCATACTTGCCTCCCAAAATATTTTCTATTATTACTTTGAATTAATATGGTGTGATACAAATAATAGCGCAATGACTTTTCTCGCTGAAAATACATCGGATTTCACACTCAATCGTTCATTTCAGCGAATTCTTTATATTACTTCCTCCATTTTTTTGAAAATCAATGTTCTTTGTGCCAAAGTTTTTCGATGGATCAACGCTTCATATCGTAGCTGCGAAAAATACAGCTCGCCCAATAATTTTTGTTTCTCGAGCGACGGCAGTTTTGGCAATTCCAACCCTCTGAGCTGCGTAACTGTATATTTGAGCACAATGGAGCCTTGCATGCCAGATGCAAATTGCTTTTTGATCATTTTATTTTCATTCAGCAAATACACGAGGTAGGCAGAATCTATTTTTTTATTTGGAATAAGCTTTACAAAGTTTTGGGTCAACAAATATCCTTGATGAGCTGCTTTGGCAATGGTGGCTTTTCCAGAAATCAAACTGAAAATAATATCTCCCTCTTCAATGATGCTGACCTTATCTCTGGTTCGAATCGTCTTTGCTTCGGTGTTTTTTTGCACAATCCCTCGCAGATCGCTCTCCATTTCTTGCTGTCCATAAAAAATATATGTCGGAACATTGCTGTCCATCGAAATCTCTTCTTGAATTCGAAATTGAGGAGTTCCTATTTCATAATTTACGCAGTCGAATAATTTTTTCATAATCCGTGCCTTTCAAAAATTACAATTTACACTTTCAATATACCACACAGAATTTTTTTGTCAATATATTTTTGTGGTTTTTCGTAATTACTTTTTTGAAATGCTTTTTCTCGGATTCAGCATGAGATTATTGGATTTGTGTCGCTTGTTGTAATTTTTCTCTCGATGGCTCCGTTATTCCAGTCTGTAAAATTTATTTGCTGCTCACTTCAAGCTCTTCTCGAGTGTTCTTATTAATTTTCCCGAGAAATTTTTACAAACTCGGCGCATTTCCCTTCTTTTTTCTGTTGTGAATTTGCTGAAACGGGGGTACAATACTAACGAAAAACTTTTTTTGATAAAAATCTAAGCTTAAAAAAATCAATCGACATATCGATCATCGATGGCTATAATCATCAAGCAGAATTTTTCTGTGAAAAAATTGTAGTTGTGTATCTATCCCATTGCATAGAATGTTTTTTCTACTTTTTGAAACAGTCATCGCATGATTAGAAAGGAAAAAATGTTTGTTCAATCTCATAAAGTAATGGCGGATTGGATTTTTCAATTCGTTGAAGAGCATGCGGATGTTTCGCTCAATCTACTGCGATTTCGCGCAGGCAATATGAGTCCCGATCTTCCGCTATATCACTCTCATTTGAAGCATTATAAGCACCAAAATTTTGAATATATTCTTGATATGGTTCGTGAGCTATTTGAAACCGATCCGACAAAAAATGTCGGCACGCTCAAAAATTATTCGTATCGGCTCGGTGTCGTATGTCATTATCTTTGCGACTATTTTTGCTATCCGCATCACAACCGCAGATATTTTCACGACAAGCTTGGCGAGCATATGAAGTATGAAAAAGATCTTCACAAGTATATCAAAAAATTTCGCAAAAGCGACTATCTTTCGACCTATTATTTCAACGAAATTCTTGACCAAAACGAAGGACAGCCAATCGATTTGCTTGAGCTCATCGACGAATTTCACGACGACTATATGGCAGGCGAACCATCTTTTGAAAAGGATGCCAAGTATGCGATCACCGCAACGTCGATCGTGGCTTCGCTGATTGTGCTTGCTTCAATTGGCAAGGTGGAGCTGATGTTTTCCGAGGAAAAATTTGCGCTGCTGACCGAAGCTCATGCAGTGTAATATGATGATTACGCCAAGCTTGCTTGCAATTTCAAGGTTGCAATGACAAAAATAAGAATAAATAATTCTCACCAAAAAATTCAAAATAGCTCAACATATTTTGTATTCAAAATTACTGAGCATTCCTACAGTCAATCATTCGAGAATTTATTCTGCAACGACTTCTAAAAAACCAAACCGCCAACGGCTACTGCTGTCGGCGGTTTTTTCTTAATCATTTTTATTCAGCCAGTCTCTGAGTACTGCTACGTATTTTTCGTGCTCTTCCACAAATGGCATATGCCTGCTGTAGGCAAATAGCTCCCAGCTTGCATTTGGAAGTTGATCATACATCGTTTTGGAAATATATGGCGAGCTGAGGTCTGCTTGTCCGTTGGTGATGAGGCATGGCGTTTCAATCTCGTGCAATCGATCGGTAAACTCGTAGCCGCTGAGCGTTCCTGTTGGCGAAAATTCGTTTTCTCCCCAGCCCACAACATACGCTTCTCGACCACTTTTTTTCGGACGGCGAATACATTCTGGCATATCGCTCGTAATCGGGCCAAAGCAGTGGCGCACCATAAATTCGTCCAGCGCACGAAGATACTCTGGCGTAGAATAATTTCCTGTGCGATCCGCTTCGTAAATTGCATTTTGCATATCCTGCGGCATATACGAAATTCTGCGGTACTGCTCTTTTTTCCACAGGGATGCCGAAGAAAGCGTCGAGGACAAAATATAGCTCGCAACACCCTCTGGCTTGCGCTCGATCGCATACCAAATCGCCAGCATTCCACCCCAAGATTGCCCCAGTATATGGAGCTCATCTAGTTTCAAATGCTCACGCAATGCTTCCAGCTCATCCATCCATGTCTCTGCATTAAAAAACTCTGGATGCCCTTCGACCATCGACTCGCCACAGCCGATTTGGTCGTACATAATAATCGGACGGTCGTCAGCAAATGCTAGATCATCAAACACTTCAAAGTAATTATGCGTCGAACCTGGCCCACCGTGAAGCAAAAGCAGCGGTTTTTTTCTTCCCGTTGGATTCACGATTCTTAGATAAGTTTCGTAGCCCTTAAAAGGCATTTTCCCTTCAATAACTCTCATAGTTGCTCCTTTATTACAAAGCATCAAATATCAAACATCCATTTACAACTAATCCGTTGTCACAAAACATCCATCCCAAAAGTATACATATTGCTAATAACCATTCTACTAGCTCAAAATAATTTACTATGCATTTTCTCAAGCTGTTGCGCGAGTATGTTACTCAAAATTGATAATGCCATCTACTTTTGGAATTCTCTTTCTACATTTCTCTTAATTGTATATCGAACATTTTTCACCAAAAATAATACACAAACATCATAGCGAATGTCTCGTAATCTTTCAAGAAACGATTTGGTAACAAAAAGGACCACCAGCTCTGCCGATGATCCCCAAATATTTTTATTCGTCAAATGTTTCGCCGATAAGTCCTGCCAATGCCTCGATTGCTTCTTGTTCGTCTTCACCATCTACCGTAAGCACAAGTTTGCTTCCGTATCCGATTCCAGCAGAAAGCAGCCCAACGATACTTTTTGCGTTGATATTTTTCTCCCCAAATTCAATAAATACGTTCGACTTAAAAGTGCTTGCTTTTTTTACAAACTCGGATGCTGGTCTTGCGTGAAGACCAGTTTTATTCTGTACAATCAATTCTTTCTTTACCATATGATCTCCTTATCCTTTTTTGGGTAAATGTATGCTTCTGCCAAGGGCATCGGCACAGGCTTCCATTATTATTTCTGAATAACTTGGATGTGCAAAAATTGTTTCAATTACTTCATGCGCCGTCAATTCATTTTGCATAATGAGTGACAGTTCGTTGATCAGCTCGGTGGCATTTTCGCCCAAGATCTGTGCGCCGAGAATTTCTCCATATTTTTTGCCGACGATTATTTTGACAAATCCTTGGAGTTTTCCCGATGCGAGCGCACGGCCATTATAGCTGTAGGAAAATCGTCCAATCGAAATTTCTTCTGGCGAAAAATCCTCTTCCTTCTTACCGATGCTTGCGATCTCTGGATGTGTGTAGACACAGCTTGGAATTGCGGATGAGATTTTTTTGTTTGTTCCCAAAAGCGCATTCTCTGCTGCGACTTCGCCCATCTTGCTCGCTGCGTGGGCGAGCATCTTGCGTCCGTTGACATCGCCGACTGCATAGAGCCAGTCGATATTGGTTCGCATGGTGTCATCGACATGGACAAAATGATTTTCCATCACGAGGTCAAGCGACTGCACTGCTTCCACATTCGCTCTTCTGCCAACTGACATGAGCACGAGTTCGCTCTCAATTTGTTGGTCGGAAAGATGTGTGATGATGCCATCGGATTTTTCTTCCAATCGTTGAATCTGCGCCGAGGTGATGATTCGGATGTTCTTCTGCAAAAGAAGCTCAGTCATCTGCGCTACAATCTCTCGGTCGAAGAAACTCAGGATACGATCCATCGCTTCCACAATAATAACTTCTGTTCCGTATGCCGAAAATATCGTCGCCATCTCGACTCCAATTACGCCGCCACCTATGATGGTGAGTGATTTTGGAATTTCAGCAAGATCGAGAATCTCGTCACTTGTGAGCACTCGTTTGCTC
>JBHBDS010000054.1:0-6965 GCA_041784625.1 Filifactoraceae bacterium | reverse complement strand
ATTCGCGTAAAGCTGGTCATCATTACCAGCAGAGATGGCAGAAGCGAGACCGATGTTAGGAGAAATAATATCTCCAGCGTCTGCACGCCATCCCCATTCACATTAATCAATGCGTCCATACTACCCTCTTCGCAAATGCCTATTTTTTCTTCAAACGATTGAGTACTTCGCCAAACTTCGGCGGCATTTGCTGTTCTTGTTCAAGATTGACCTTGATTGCCTCTTTATCTAGCTGTGCAAGATTGGTGATTCCGCCCTGAGCGATACCAAGCAAAAACACTTGTTCACCAACCTCAACCGCTGCAATCGATTTGTCTTGTCCTAGTGCAATACTATCGATTACCTTCATCGTTTTCGACTGACTTTGTCTCGTCGCCATGTTTCCGAGATAACGGCTGCTGATATATGCTAGGTACAAAATCCCAAGCAATATCACGATGGAGAGTAGTAAAGGAAAAATTCCCTCAAACATATTCCCTCCTATTTTTTGCCAAGTACCTCTGTCACACGGATTCCAAAATTGTCATGTACTACCACGACGTCGCCTCTTGCAATGCAACGATTGTTTGCATAGAGCTCCACTTGATCGCCTGCCAATTTGTCAAGCACAATCAGTGAACCTTGCGTGATCTCGAGTATTTCTCGAATTGGCTTTTTGGTTCTTCCAATCTCTACCGATACAACCAGTGGAACATCCATCAGCATATCGACATTCTCTTGCTTTGCCACACCAGTGAGCTCCGTTGTCGAGTTCTTGCTCTCTTTGACTTCGATCACCTTTGGCGCAGCGCTTACTGCTGGCACAGAGACCGTTGGCGTTGGTGCTACTGGCGCTGGAGCTGCTGGCGCACTTGGTGCTTGGACAACTGGTGCTTCTTCTACTGCTCCGCCTCTCAGCATCGCCTCGATCTGTTCTTGGCTCATCACCCCGCCAGAACTTTCTTCTGCTGGTGCTGGTGCTTCTTCTACTGCACTTCCTCTGAGCATTGCTTCGATTTGTTCTTGGCTCATCACGCCGCCAGAATTTTCTTCCGCTGGCGCTGATGCTGTTGGTGCCGCTTCGCTCGCATGCGCTTGCTCGCTCACTTGCTCCGCCGCATCCATATCCATGTTCATGTCAGCCAAGAATGTCGCTACCAAATCTTTTGCAAGCGGCATCGGCATTACATTGATAAACTCACTTTGTAGTTTCCCTTCGATTGTCAGGTCAAATTCGATCACGACAAAATTTTCGGACTGCTCAAAATGCTTTTCTTTGAACTCTTTGGCATCTTTCACTTCAAAGGTTGCTGGCGGTGAAATATTGATCATGCGCCCCATCAACTCGGACAATGCCGTTGAGGATGCGCCCATCATCTGATTCATCACTTCGCAAACCGCCGAGAGCGAAATATCATCCAGTTCAAAACCTTCTTCATCGATTTCAGTTTGCATTAACATCTCGAGGATTACACGGATGTCGTTGCGCTTGAGTATCATGATATTGTTTCCAGAAATTCCCGTCACATAATCGATTGTTACGGCAATCGCTGGCTCCAAATTTTTGAACTCAAACTCATCATAGGATTCGACTCGGACTCTCGGCACGGTAATATCCACTCTCGAATCAAGCATATTGGACACCGCCGTCGCAGAAGAACCCAGACTGATATTGACGATCTCGCCAATCGCATCTATCTCCAATGAGCTTAGAATTTCATGATTCATCTTTTCCTCCCCTTTTTGGGTTATTTTCCAACTTCAAGTGCTTTTTGTGCCATCATTTTCATCACATTAAATGCTGTGATATTGGCATCATAAGATCTTGAAGCTGCCATTGCATCAATGGTTTCCTTGATCAACTCAACATTTGGCATCATGACATAACCATTCTCATCCGCATCGGGATGCTCAGGGTCATATACTGGCTTAAACTCTCGTTGATCCTCCACAACTTCGGTAACAGAAACCCCACCCTTTTGTGTTTTTCTTTTGCTATTTAATATTTTTTGGAAACTGTCCTCTTCATTTGCCTGAAATACGACCATCTTGCGACGATACGGTCCCCCATTTTCAGTTCTGGTCGTATCGATATTGGCGATGTTTTCAGAAATGATATCCAGCCTCTGTCTTTGTGCTGTCAGCGCCGAAGCACTGATGTTCATCGAGTTTAGAAAACCCATAATTCCCTCCTAGCCAAGTAGCTGCTCAACGGTTTTGATGATACGATCTGGTTTGAATGGTTTTACGATAAAGTCTTTTGCGCCCGATTTGATCGCATCGATTACCATTGCTTCTTGTCCCATTGCCGAACACATTACCACTTGCGCTTGAGGATTTTGTGCTTTGATCGCTTTAAGCGCTTCGAGTCCGTCCATATTCGGCATTGTGATGTCCATAATCACAAGATCTGGTTTGACTTCGTTGTACATTTCAACCGCTTGTACGCCATCCGCTGCTTCATAAAGATCCGAATAACCATTTTTTGTTAGTGCATCTTTTACCATCATTCTCATAAATGCTGCATCATCCACAACTAAAATCTTTGCCATTTTCTTTCTCCTACTTAAATTAATTCTCTTATTTTGATTCCTAAATTATCATCTACCACAATAATATCTCCACGAGCAATCAGTCGATTGTTTGCAAAAATGTCCACGGGGTCGCCTGCATATTGATCCAGAACCACCAAAGTGCCATGGTCATATTCAAAAATTTCTTCGATGCTCGC
Source organism: Filifactoraceae bacterium (assembly GCA_041784625.1). GTDB lineage: Bacteria > Bacillota > Clostridia > Peptostreptococcales > Filifactoraceae > JAUNKE01. The sequence continues at coordinate 4,255 of JBHBDS010000054.1, read as the reverse complement.
TTTTGTTCCACCAATTTCTATGGTGAGCTCCACCATATCTTCCAAAAAACCCATTTTTTCTTTCGACATATTGCCCCCTATTGCTCAATCATCCGATTGATTTTGACTGCCATATTCTTCTTGTGAACGCCGAGCTTTCCTGTGTAGCGCTCTTTGTCATCAATAAAGAGAAATACATCGGAATCTTTTGGACGGTTCAGATTGATGATGTCGCCGACTTTGAGTTCGTAGGCGTCTGCCAAAAGGATTTTGGAGCTAGCCATTTTGACTTTAATCTCCAATGAGCTGCTGCGTAGCGCTTCCATGATGAAGGCTTCTTCCTCTTTGTTCACGCGATTTCCTTGGCTATCCTTGAGCAATTTCTCGTATTGTGCAAAGATGCTCGACAAGGTGCTTCCTGGAATACAGATGCTCATCTTTCCTCTGGTCGCCCCGAGCAGAATATCGATGACGACAATCACAACCGTCTCATCCGCTCCAATCAGCGAAACCATACTCGGGTTTTGCTCGAGTCGTTCAAATTTGAACCGCACATCGGTAAAATTGCTCCACGAATCATTCATGTTGAGCGTGATATGCGTATTCAGCGCCGAGAACAACGAGAGCTCTACCTCCGTGTATTTGTACTGAAACGGTACTTCGACTTCGGACGCATCCCCACCACCAATCATCATATCGATCATCGCCAAGGTGAGCGAAGTGGATACAGAAGTTAGAACAGGTGCTGCCTTTTTGTCGATCAGGAACGAACCGACCACACCGAGCACATCATTTTCGCCCAGCGCATTGGAGAACTCGTAGTAACGTTGCTCCTCAATCGTGAGCACCTCCGCCTCACAGGTGGTTCGAAAAATCCCATTGAGTTTGGAAGAGAGCATTCTCGCATAGTTGTCATACACATTGTGGAGTACCTTGAGCTTGTCACGATTAAATTTTTTCGGACTATAGAAATTATACTTTCTGTACTCTTCCTTTTCCTCGACTGGAGGCATAACAGACTCATCGGATGCATCGGCATTCATCATCGAGTTCAGCAACTGATCGATTTGACTTTGCGATAATACTTCAGACATTTTCTCACCTCCTTAGCCTTGTTCATATGCTTCCTTGTAATATTCATCCAGCGCTTTGACAACCGCTCCCTCTTCCGTAATCAGAATCTCTACCCGGCGATTCTTCGCACGATTCTCGGTTGTGTCAAAAGGACTGACTGGTCTGAATTGTCCATAGGAGCTCGATACCAGTTTTGCTGGATCGATAATATTTTTTTGTTGAAGATATACGAGTACTTCCGTCGCTCGATTGGACGAAAGGAATCGGTCAAATGGTACATCATTAGGTTTGTCCGGCAATGCCTGAGATGTATGCCCGAGCACCTGAATCTCTTGGATAATATCCGTCGCCTCGCCGATAACCGAAGCAAAAATATCCAGCACCTCTCTGCCCTCTGGCAGGAGTACATAGCTGTCCCCACTAAAAAATACATTGTTGCGGAATGTGACAAATGCAAATCCGTCGCCTTTTCGAATCTCTACATCCGACTGGAGATTCTGATCCGCAATTTCTTTGGAAAGAACAAAATACAATTTCTCAAGCGAATCGATCTCCGTATTTGCTGTGATTTCGGTCGAATCGAATTTGGATACATCCGCTGGCTCTCCCGCAATGATCTGCGCAACTTCTTTTCCCGCATCGGGATTAAAACTTTTTACAACGATTGCCCATTTTGCCGCATCCACCGAAGAGATGGAGTACAGCAGTACAAAAAAGCAAAGTAACAGTGTAACCATATCGGAGTATGTTGCGAGCCAACCAGCGCCGCCGCCTGAGCTTTCTTTTCTACGCCTTTTCATAACTCACCTATTTCTTGCCTTTTTTCTTTGGCTTATCATCTCCAGAAGATTCGCCTTCCGCCTTACGTTTGCTAAACGCTAAGTATGTCTGAAGTTTTTCTCTCAAGAATTTTGGGTTGTCACCCGACTGAATCGAAAGCACGCCTTCGATAACAATATTTTTGTAGAGAAGTTCTTCTTCGTTTCGTTGTTTTAGTTTTTTCGCAAGCGGTCCAAAAATAAGATTCGCTAGCACCGTACCATAAAATGTCGTAATCAACGCAACCGACATATCCTGTCCGATGGTACTCTCTCCGCTACCTGACATATCCATATTCTTGAGCATATTTACGAGTCCGATCAACGTTCCGATCATACCAAATGCTGGCGCAATCGCCTCTCCTGTTTCGTACAGCGCAACGGATTTTGCATGACGTTCATCGAGGTAGCCGAGCTCTTCGGTAAGAATCTCTTTGATTTTCTCAGAGTCTGGCACGTCAACAATCATCATAATGGAGCTTTTGAAAAATGGTTCTTCAATCTCGTTGGATTTTTCTTCGAGCGAAAGCAGTCCATTCTTCCTTGCGGTTTGCGCTAGCTCAAACATCATATCGATACAAGCATTCGGATCATATCGCTTTCCACTTGCAATAATTTTCATATGCTTTGGAATCTCTTTGAAGGCACTCAGCGGAAAACTTGCGATAAGTCCTGCTAGAGTTCCTCCAATTACGATAATAACGCTGGGTACATCGAAAAAATTTCCTAGGTTTTTGATTTCGATTCCATTGACAATCAGTACTGCACCCAGAACGATTCCTATTACGGTTGAAATATCCATTGTTCCTCCCCAAATTCCCCATTAAATTCCATGTATTTCTTTTGTGTATTCTTTGATCTTATCGATAATCTCATCCATGCTTTCTCGAACGATAAAGAATTCTTTGTTGACCAAGGTGACTTTTGAATCTGGAATACTGTCCACCGTCACAATGTGGTCGCAGTTGACAGCAAATGCTTCGCCGTTTAATTTTGTGAGCCTAATCATTGCTCCTCCTGTTCCCCATCAAGGGGAGGGAGATTTCTCCCCCTATCGCTTGATGGACATAATTTCTTCTAGCATTTGATCGGATACGGTGATGATTCTTGTGTTTGCTTGGAATCCTCTTTGTGTTGTGATCATATCAGAGAATTCTCTCGCAAGATCCACGTTCGCCATCTCAAGTCCATTGGACATCAATGAACCCGTTCCGCCATCGCCTGGTTTGAACGCTTCGATCGAACCAAAGTTCTTTTTCGCTTTGTAGTATGGTCCTTGCGTTTTTTCGAGTGCGTTTGGATTCGTAACATTTGCAATGGCAATCTGTCCGATGGTGATTACTGTTTGTGCTTTTACTGTAGGGCTTGATTCAGAGCCTATGCTTTTCCCTAGAACTGCTGTGATCTCTCCATTTTTGCCGATGCTGATACTTTCGACATTGATTCTTGCGGCTTTTAAATCTTGATCATAACTTCCATCTTTTTCTGCGTGCAAACGAATCGGTTGAAGTTTTGCATTTTTTTCTACCTCTAATGCCTTCGTTAGATCTTTATTTACATAACCGTAAACTACTTTGTTGTTGGAATCGACAAGATATCCTTGACCGTCGAATTTGAAATCCCCCACTCGAGTGAGTTCCAATTTCCCAAGGTCACCATCTTTTTCTCCATCTTTGTTTGCAAGTCCTACCTTTCCTAGCTCGCCGTCGAGATTTTTTTCTCCTACGAGGAATAGCCCTTGTCCGTCAACCATTACGTCGGTTGGCGAATCGGTCGGTGCATACGAACCTGCTGTAAAGAGTAGGTCGATGGATGCTACCTGCGATCCGTAACCAACCTGTGAAGCGTTGGAGCCTCCCAAAGTTTTTGTTCCGTCGCTTGAACCATTTTTTGTTTGGTAGATCGACTCTTTGAATGTTGCTCTAGATGCTTTGAATCCATAAGTGTTAACATTGGCGATATTGTTACCAATAACGTCCATTTTTGATTGGTGTGTTCTTAATCCTGCTACACCAGAAAACATTGATTTAATCATTTGATTCCCTTTCTGCCGCTTAGCATGCCAATCCGCATACTAGATAGCCTCCACGAGGGTCCAGCTATATGATGACGGCTCCATCGATATTCGTAAAAATATTATTCTGCATTTCCTTTGTGTTCATCGAAGTGACCACGGTGCTGTTTTTGACATTTACTACAAATGCGCCTTCCTTGGCTATGATTACGATGTCTTTTACGCCTTTTTCTCTTGCTTTTGCCACAGCATCTTCAATGCCGCTGATTAGATTCCTTTCAATTGCAATTCCTCTCTGAGAAGCGCGCTCCATCGCATGTTTTGAGAATTTAACTTCCTTGTTTTCTTTGGTTTGATTCAGTATCTGACT
>JBHBDS010000053.1:0-41710 GCA_041784625.1 Filifactoraceae bacterium | reverse complement strand
TTGATATGGTATTTCGATTTCTTGTCCAAGTGCAATCGCTGCTTCAATCGTCCAGTTCGGATTGCGGAGCAGTCCACGTCCAATCGCTGCAAAGTCCGCATCTTCGTTTCCAATCACGGAGTTTGCCATGTCAACGGACTCGAGTTTTCCTACAGCGATGGTTGGTAGACCAGTTTCTTCCTTGATTCTTCGGGCAAATGGAACTTGGTAGCCTGCATGCGTCCCGATTCGTCCGCCTGAGCCTACGATTGGACCTTCTCCCCCAGATGTGATGTGGAAAATGTCCACGCCTTCCTCTTGATACGCTTTGGCAATCTGGACGGAATAATCCAGTCCATATCCTCCGTCCACGTATTCCACTGCGGAGATTCTCGTAATCAGCGGCATATCCGCTGGCATTTCTTCTTTGACCGCACGAATGACTTCACGTCCGAAGAGCGTCTTATCTTTGCCATATTTATCGTCACGAAGATTGGTCAGTGGTGATTGGAACTGATGAATCAGATAGCCATGTGCGGCATGAACCTCGATCGCATCCACTCCTGCCTCAAGCGCACGTTTTGCTGCCTGGCGATATTTTTCGACCATCGCTTTGACTTCTTCGGTAGAAAGCGCACGTGGCGTTTTGGATTTCTCCGAGAATGGCACGGCGGAAGATGAAACAGGAACCTCAGCATCTTCGGCTTTGCGTCCGGCATGTCCAATTTGGATCGCAACCTTTGCACCATATTTGTGACACTCGTCCACCACTTTCTTGAGCGGCGCAATCTGCGCATCGTCCCATAGCCCTAGACATCGATTACTAATTCTTCCGTCTGGCTCCACATTGCTCATCTCAATAATAATCAGCCCGACTCCTCCCATCGCACGGGTCACATAATGGACATAATGCCACTCGTTCATCACGCCATCGTGCTTGTCCACAGAGAACTGGCACATCGGTGGCATCACCACACGATTTTTCAGCGATAGATTTTTTATTTGGATTGGTGTAAAAAGATTTTTTAGCTCGTTCATATTCTTCCTTTCTGCAACTAATGCAAACTTCTTAATCCAAAAGTTATTAATGCCACTTGCTCTTCCATGATTTCGTGACTAATAAGATAGCTTTGGGCTGCTCACCACGAACACAGCAAAGAGTAAATGAATGATCGTTATCTGTTCATGAATCTTTCCTTTACATTTACCCCAATTTTTGCTCTTCCACTCTAAATAATAAAGACCCTCCAGCTAAAACCGAAGAGTCCTGTAAAAAATTCTTTATTTGTCTACCAGTAATTTCAATATCACTTTCAATGACGATCTACAAAAGTCCGTAGCGAGAATGCTCTCGATATCCCAACCTACGTATCGTTGAGAGGAAATCTTGCTTCCTACTTGTTATTTGCAAATTACTTTTGTCCTATCCATTATTGCTCTTTGTTGCGATACTCGCTATTTTTTCCTTGGAGAAAATTTTGTTCGAAGTCTTTGTTGATTTTTACAACCAGACTAGATAGTGCAAGAAGTGCAATGAGGTTCGGCGCTACCATGAGAGCATTGAGTGTATCCGCAAGCTCCCACACAAGTGGTACTTCGATGCTTGTTCCGCCAATGATGAAGATTGCAACCAATACTCTGAATGGCCACACGCCCATTTTTCCAAACAGATATTTCACATTCGCTTCCCCAAAGAAATACCAGCCGATAATCGTCGAGAATGCGAAGAAGAACAGACAGATTGCCACAAATTTTGTACCAAATGCGCCAAATCCATTGGTAAACGCTGCCTGTGTAAGCTGTGCGCCAGTAAATCCTGTGTCAAGCGCTCCTGTGGTTAGCACAACAAGTGCCGTCATCGTACAGATAATTCCAGTGTCAATTAGTACGCCAAGTGTCGCAACAAGTCCTTGTTGTCCTGGGTGGTCAACTTTTGCAAGCGCATGCGCATGAGGAGTCGAACCCATACCCGCCTCGTTGGAGAACAATCCACGAGAAATTCCGTAGCGGAATGCCTGCTTCACTGAAACCCCGACAGCTCCTCCCGCCATCGCTTGTGGAGAAAATGCGGTTTTGAAAATAAGTGCAAATGCTGGTCCAATTTGCGCAAAGTTCATAAAAATAATGGCAAGCGATCCGACGATATAGAACAATGCCATAAATGGTACGATTTTTTCGGTAACGGAAGTGATACGCTGAACGCCGCCCGCTACAATTAACAATACCAAAATCGCTACAAATCCTCCCGTCGCAATTGGCGGAATGTTAAACGCTGTATTTGCCGCTGCAGCAATCGAGTTTGCTTGTACGACATTTCCCATCAGTCCAAGCGCAAGGATGATCGATACGGCAAAAAACGCAGCGAGAAATTTTGCAACCGTTTGGTTCTTGAGTCCATATCTTATGTAGTACGCTGGTCCTCCTACTTTTTCGCCGTCTTGATACTGAACGAATCGCTGAGATACGACAGCTTCGGCAAAGATCGTTCCCATGCCAAAAAATCCTGAAACCCACATCCAGAAAATTGCTCCAGGGCCTCCCGAGAAAATTGCCGTTGCAACTCCTGCAAGGTTCCCTGTTCCAACTTGAGCAGCAATTGCGGTTGCAAGCGATTGGAAAGAAGATACTTCCCCTTCTTTTTTCTCTTTCTTTTCCTTCTCAAAAAGGAATCCAAAAGTTTCCTTAAACGCCAGACCCATTTTTCGAATCTGAATACATTTTGTGATAATGGTGAAATACACACCTGTTCCGAGCAAAAGAATTATCAGCGGCCATCCCCACAGCACACCGTTAATGCTCTTTACCAATTCCAACATAAAATACCTCCCAAAATATTATAATTTCTTATCAATATTATAGGATATTCCAATTGATACCTCAATGACAAAACGCATATTAATAATTTTCAAAAAGATGAGTTTCGAGTCGCAGAAACATTGCACGTATTGGCATTTCGACTTCATTCTCATTTTTCAAAATTATTTTTCCTAATAAAATTTTTTGATGTGTTCAATAAAAATTTATTTTATTAACTAATTTTCATTGCCTTTGAACATTTCGCAGCATCCATCGGCATTATCATTCGGATTTTCTTTTGCAAATATTATTTTCTGCAAGAAAAAAGACCCATCTTTCGACAGGTCTTCCAATAATTCTCTAGAAAATTATTTTTTTGCTTTTGCAAGTTTTGAAAAGCTGCCCCCTCGCTTACCATAATGGTAAGCCTACGGGTTTTGCTTTCTTATACAAGCTCAATGATTGCCATTGGAGCTGCGTCGCCTCTTCTTGGCATTGTTTTGATGATTCTAGTGTATCCTCCATTACGCTCAGCGTATTTTGGAGCAGTTTCATCAAATAGTTTTTTGACAGTTGTTTCGCAAGTCATGTAGGACAATGCTTGTCTTCTTGCGTGTAGATCGCCTCTTTTTGCAAGAGTCACCATTTTATCTGCCATTCTTTTTACTTCTTTTGCTCTAGTTTCTGTAGTAGTAATTCTTCCGTGCTTATGAAGCTCTGTTACAAGATTTCTTAGCATCATATTTCTGTGGGAGCTTACTACTCCGAGTTTTCTATATCTCGCCATCTACGTCTTCCTCCTTTCGTCTTCTTCGATTAATCTTCACTTGGCTTGAGTTCGAAGCCTAGCTCTTCTAGTTTTTGCACAACTTCTTCCAAGGATTTTTTGCCAAGGTTTCTTACCTTCATCATTTCATCCTCGGTTTTTTCGGTTAGCTCTTCTACGGTGTTGATGTTCGCACGTTTTAGGCAGTTGTACGAACGTACCGATAGATCGAGTTCTTCGATGGTCATTTCGAGTGCTTTTTCTTTTTTGCTTTCTTCTTTCTCAACCATGATTTCCATCACATTCAGATTTTCACTGAGGTCGATGAATAGATTTAGATGCTCCACGAGAATTTTTGCTGCAAGCGATGCGCCTTCCTGTGGATTGATTGAACCATCGGTTTCTAGCTCTATGGTTACTTTTTCAAAGTCAGTTCTTGCGCCTACTCTTGTGTTTTCCACGTAGTAGCTGCATTTTTGGACTGGTGTGTAGATTGAGTCAACTGGAATTACGCCGATTGGCATATTTTCGTGTTTGTTGTTTTCAGCGGACTGATAACCTCTTCCTCGGTCTACGTAAATTTCCATTCGAAGATCCGCATCCTCTGTCAAGGTTGCAATGTGCAATTCTGGATTGAGAATTTCTACATCGGATGGAACTTTAATATCGGATGCTTTGAGAACTCCTTCGCCTCTGTGCTCAATGCGTAATGTACGTACGCCTGGATCGCCATCGATTTTTAGCGCAAGCTCTTTCATGGTTAGGATGAGCTCTGTTACATCTTCCTTCACACCAGGTATTACTGAAAATTCATGAAGCACTCCTTCGATCTTGACGGCGTGTACCGCTGCTCCTGGCAAAGAGGATAGCAGGATTCTTCGTAGCGAGTTTCCTACTGTGTGTCCAAATCCTCTCTCGAGTGGCTCAACTTCGATCACGCCTCTTGTTCTTGTTAGTTCTCTTACATGAATATTCGGTTTTTCAATTCCTATCATCAAAACCCTCCTCGGATTATTTCACTCATGATATGAGGGTAACATATCGCTTTGTTTATGCCAAAGCTGTTTTCAAAGACTACACTCTTCTTCTTTTTGGTGGTCTACATCCATTGTGTGGGATTGGTGTAACGTCTTTGATCATTGTTACATCGAGTCCTGCTGCAGATAGTGCACGGATTGCTGCCTCACGTCCTGAGCCTGGTCCCTTAACAAATACCTCTACGGATTTTAGTCCATGTTCCATCGCTGCCTTTGTTGCTGCTTCTGCTGCCATTTGTGCTGCGAATGGAGTTGCTTTTCTTGAACCTTTGAATCCTAGCCCACCTGCAGATGCCCATGAAATTGCATTTCCGTGTACGTCTGTAAGTGTTACGATAGTGTTGTTAAAGGTTGACTGGATATGAGCATGTCCTTTTTCTATGTTTTTACGCTCTCGTCTTCTAACACGAGTCACTTTTTTTGGTTTAGCCATTTTTTACCTCCTTACTGTAGATTATTTTTTCTTCTTACGTCCAACCGTTCTCTTTGGTCCTTTTCTTGTACGTGCATTCGTTTTTGTTTTTTGTCCTCTTACTGGAAGTCCTTTTTGGTGACGGATTCCACGGTACGAACGAATGTCGCGAAGTCTCTTGATGTTCAGAGCGATTTCTCTACGAAGATCTCCCTCTACAGTATAGTTGTCGATAGCTTTTCTTAGGCTATTTACTTCTTCATCGGATAGGTCTTTCACTCTTTTGTTAGGATCTACTCCTGTTTCGGCAAGAATTTGGTTTGATGTTGCTTTGCCGATTCCGTAGATATAGGTTAGGCCTATTTCCACTCTTTTTTCTCTTGGTAAGTCTACACCGGCGATACGTGCCATGTATTTGCACCTCCTATATTCATTTCAATCTGAAATCTACCTTGTTAGCCCTGCTTTTGTTTGTGCTTAGGATTTTCACAGATTACCATTACTCTTCCTTTTCTTTTGATGATTTTGCATTTTTCGCAGATCGGCTTAACTGATGGTCTTACTTTCATCGTTTTTACCTCCCTCGGCTATTTCTTTCTCCAAGTGATTCGGCCTTTGGTCAAATCGTATGGCGAAAGCTCCACCGTTACTTTATCTCCTGGCAGGATTCGAATGAAGTTCATTCTTAGCTTGCCAGATATATGAGCTATGATTTGGTGATCATTTTCTAGTTTTACTTTGAACATTGCGTTTGGTAGTGAATCCACTACGACGCCCTCTAGTTCGATAACGTCTTTTTTAGACATCTTCAACCTCCGTTTTTTCGACTCTCCTGATTTCTTTTCTTATCTTGGAATTTTCGTTTTCGAGATCCTTCGACTCCTTGTTGATGCTCAGATTGCTCATCGTCACATACCGAATATGCTTGATGTTTTTTTTCTTGGGCTTTTGGAGTGGTCTTTTATCTCCATCGACCAAGTAGGCAATCTCCTTTTCTCTGCTGAGCAGTAGAAAAAGATTTTTGGCATCATGACCTGCTGTGGTTCTTACGATTGCGCCAATTTGTAATTTGTCTTCCATAGGCACCTCTATAAGATGGTTAGCAGCTGTGGTCCATCTTCGGTGATGGCGATGGTGTGCTCGTAATGTGCAGAACGTTTGTTGTCGTCTGTGACAACGGTCCATCCATCTTCCAGCACGTGAACCTTATAGGTTCCTTGGTTAATCATCGGCTCGATTGCGAGCACCATTCCGATTTGGAGCTTTGGTCCTCTATCTGGCAGTCCGTAGTTTGGCACGGGCGGATCCTCGTGGAGTGATCTTCCCACACCGTGACCTACCAAATCTCTTACCACCGAGAAGCCGTATGATTCGGCATGTTCTTGGATGGCATGTGAGATGTCGGAAAGTTTTTTCCCTAGAATTGCATGTTCAATTCCTTTGTAGAAGCTGTTTTTGGTTTGTTCAATCAGCATTTGATCAATCTCGCAAATCGTTCCTACGGGATGTGTCTTTGCAGAGTCGGCATGGTAGCCATTTTTGTATGCTCCGATGTCGATGCTGATGATGTCTCCCTCTTGTAGTAGAATTTTTTTGCTTGGGATTCCGTGCACCACCACTTCATTGGGCGATGCGCAGATGCTGCCTGTAAAACCGCTGTAGCCTAAGAACGATGGCTCTGCGCCGTATTTTGTGATCGTCTTGTATGCAATTTGGTCGAGCTCGTAGGTCGAAATTCCTGGCTGAATTGCTCGCTTGACCATCTCGTGAGCTTCGGCTACGATTTTTCCAGCTTCTCGTATTAGCTCTATTTCATGTTTTGACTTTAGTATTATCATTATTTGCTTCCTAAAGCTCTTTGAATCTCTTCGAATACTTTGTCAATCGCTTGGTCGCCTTTGATGGTTACGATATTTCCTTTGCCTGTGTAGTATTCTACCAGCGGCATGGTTTCTTTTTCGTAAACATCAATTCGTTTTGCAACGGTTTCTTCCACATCGTCTGCCCTTTGATAAAGTTCTCCGCCACATTTGTCGCAAATTCCTTGTTTTTGTGGAGCATTGTATTTGATGTGGTACGTCGCACCGCAGTCACGACAAATTCTTCGTCCCACTGCACGATCTACCAAGATGCTCTTATCCACTTGGATGTTGATTACCTTGTCGATCCCAGTGTTCATTTCCATCAGCATTTCGTCGAGCGCTTCCGCTTGATTTACGCTGCGAGGGAATCCATCGAGTAGAAATCCGTCTTTTACGTCTTCCTCTTTCAGCCTATCCTCTACCATGGCGATCGTAATCTCGTCTGGTACCAGTTGTCCTTTGTCAACATACTCTTTGGCTTTGATGCCAAGAGCCGTGTTTTCCTTCATGTTTTTTCTGAAAATGTCTCCAGTGGAAATATGGACAAGGCTGTATTGTTCCTTGATGGTTTCAGCCTGTGTGCCTTTTCCTGCGCCTGGAGGCCCGAGTAGTATTAGTTTCATCGTTTCTCCTTTGGACTACATGAACCTTCCGCTATGGAAAGTGGATGTTATTTCAAAAAGCCTTGGTAACTTCTCATTACGGTTTGTGATTCTAGCTGTTTGATCGTTTCAATCGCAACCCCTACTACGATAAGTAGTGATGTTCCACCAAATTTGAATGGCACATTGGTTGTGTGATATAGCACTGTTGGAAGTGCTGCGATAATCGCTAGGAAGATTGCTCCAGCAAAAGTCAATCGGTTCAAAATTCTTTGAATGAAATGCTCTGTCGCTTTTCCTGGACGAATACCAGGGATAAAGCCGTTGGAGTTTTTCATATTCTCTGCTACCTCATCTGGCTTAAAGCTGATGGAGATGTAGAAGTAGGAGAATCCGATTACCAAAATAAATTGAAGCAATGCGAACACATACATTCCTGGTGCTGTGTTGGATGAGAACCATTTGTTAACAAATGCTGCGTATCCTGGAGCCTTGATGAACAAGGTCATAAACAGCGGGAACCCAAGGAGCGATGATGCCAAGATTACTGGCATTACGCCGGCTTGGTTCACCTTTAGAGGCAGATGCGATTGCTTGCCGCCGTAGGTATTTCTTCCAACCACACGTTTTGCATATTCCACAGGAATTTTTCTCGTTCCTTGTAGTACGATGATTACCCCAATGATGATGAGTACCGAGATGATGATGAATCCGATCAGTTGAATCACATTGATTGTGCCTGCTTGGAATCCAGCAATGGTCATCTGTACATCATGAGGTAGTCGGGACACGATACCAAAGAAGATCAGCATCGATGTTCCGTTTCCTACACCTTTTTCCGTAATCATTTCTCCGAGCCACATGAGGAATGTTGTTCCTGCTGTGAGTGCAAGGATTACCGATACAGTCGAAAGTGCCGAGTTTGAAATCAGCGCTTGGCGGAACATTCCCACACTGAGCACTGCCGCTTGTAGAAGCGCTAGCACGACTGCTAGATATCTTGTCCAAGCATTGATTTTATTTTTTCCTTCTTCTCCCGATTTTTGGAGTTCTTCTAGCGATGGGATTGCCACTGCCAAAAGTTGAAGGACGATGGATGCGGTGATATATGGCGTTACCCCGAGGGCAAACAAGGTGAAATTGCTCAAAGCTCCTCCTGATATCAAATCATAGAGTCCAAACGCTCCACCTGTCTGAGCCATAATCGCTTGGATTGTACTGCGATCAATTCCTGGCACGGTGATATTCGCTCCGATTCTAAATACGACGAGCATTAGAAGGGTGAATATCAGTTTTTTTCTTAGATCAGGTATTTTGACTGCTTTTTGCAATGTATTTAGCAATTAGATCACCTCAGCCTTTCCTCCAGCTGCTTCTATTTTGCTTGCTGCAGATCCTGTAAATTTGTTTGCCTTAACAGTTAGCTTTTTCTCTAGGCTGCCGCTTCCTAATACTTTGATTCCATCCTTTTCAATCTTCTTGATTGCTTTTGTTGCTTTAAGAAGCTCTGCTGTTACCTCTGTTCCTTCTTCGAAACGGTTTAGGGTATCAAGATTGATGATTGTGTATTTTGTTTCAAAATCTGCGTTATTGAATCCTCTTTTTGGAAGTCTTCTCATCAATGATGTTTGTCCTCCCTCAAAGCCTGGTCTAACGCCACCACCTGAACGTGACCATTGTCCTTTTTGTCCACGTCCTGCAGTTTTACCTTGTCCAGTCGCTGTACCACGGCCAAGTCTTTTCTTAGGCTTTGATCCACCGCCAGCTGCTGGTTTTAAGCTGTGTAGTTTCAATCCGTACACCTCCTTCTAAGCTTCTTCTACTGTAACTAGATGTTTTACTACATTTATCATTCCTCTGATTTGAGGAGTGTCTTGTTTTTCAACTACTTGCTCTCTTTTTGTAAGTCCTAGAGCAATCAATGTCTTTCTTTGGTTTGGCTTGGTACCAATTGGACTCTTAGATAGTTTTATTTTAAGCATTTTTCCTCCTATCCTAAAAGCTCATCTACTTTTTTGCCTCTTAGAGCAGCTACTTCTTCAACAAGTCTTAGTGATTTAAGTCCTTCCATTGTAGCGTTTACCATATTTCTTGCATTGTTTGTTCCAAGAGATTTTGATCTTACGTCACGAAGTCCCGCAAGCTCTAGTACCGAACGTACTGGTCCTCCTGCGATTACTCCTGTACCTTCTTTTGCTGGCATGATTAAAACATTTCCTGCTCCAAATCTTCCTTTTACTTGGTGAGGAACGGTAGTTCCAACCATTGGTACTTTGATCAATGCTTTTTTTGCATCTTCTTCTGCCTTACGGATCGCTTCTGGAACCTCCATTGCTTTGCCTGTTCCGATTCCTACGTGTCCGTTGTGGTCACCACATACAACAAGTGCAGCAAATCTAAAGTTTCTACCGCCTTTTACAACCTTCGTAACACGTCTGATTTCGATTACTTTGGTTTCGATATCCAATTTGCCTGCATCGATTGGCTTCTTATACATCTATTTTCCTCCTTCTCCTAGAATTCAAGTCCAGCTTCTCTAGCTCCGTTTGCTAGTTCTTGTACTCTTCCGTGGTAAATGTATCCACCTCTGTCGAATACAACAACTTTGTGTCCGTTTTCGATCGCTCTTTTTGCAACAAGTTCTCCTACTTTTTTTGCAGCTTCTTTGTTGCCTGTGTGAGCTACTTGTGACTTGATTTCTTTGTCTAAAGTCGAAGCAGAAACCAATGTTACTCTGTTCACATCATCAATTAGCTGTGCGTAGATATGATTTGTGCTTCTGAATACATTTAGTCTAGGTCTTTCAGGAGTTCCAACTACGTTTTTACGCACTCTTTTGTGTCTTGCGATTCTGTTCGCGTTTTTATCTATTTTCTTGAACATTATCTAATCACTCCTTTCGAATTATTTCTTACCTGTTTTTCCTTCTTTACGTCTTACTCGTTCGCCTTCGTAACGAATTCCTTTGCCTTTGTATGGCTCTGGCTCTCTCCACGCTCTGATTTTTGCAGCGTAGTTTCCTACCAATTGCTTGTCGATTCCTCTTACAACGATTTCTGTTTGTGTTGGAACCTCTGTTTCCACACCTGCTGGATCTTCCATCTCTACTGGATGGGAGAAACCTAGGCTTAGGTTAAGCACTTTGCCTTGTTTTGCAGCACGATATCCCACTCCAACGATTTGAAGTTTTTTCTCGTAGCCTTCTGTTACTCCAACGACCATATTGTTTAGCAGTGTTCTTGTAAGTCCGTGAAGTGATTTATGTTTCTTCAGCTCAGATGGTCTCTCTACATTGATAACTCCCTCAGAGATTACAATTTTCATCTCTGGGCTAAGCTGTTGCTGAAGCTGTCCCTTTGGTCCTTTTACTACTGCATAGTTGTTTTCGTCTAGTTTTATTTCAACGCCTGCTGGCACTGTGATTGGTTTTAGTCCTATTCTTGACATTTAGGCGCACCTCCTTCTTTGCTTATTACCAAACGTAGCAGATTACCTCTCCGCCGATTCCAAGCTCTCTTGCTTGTTTGTCTGTTAGAATTCCTTTTGAAGTGGAGATGATGGATACTCCAATTCCATTGAGTACCTTTGGTAAGGTATCTCGGTCAGCATATACTCTCATTCCTGGTTTTGAGATTCTCTTTAGTCCTTTGATTACTCGCTCTCCAGTCTTGCTGTATTTTAGCTGTAGTCTGATCAGTCCTTGCTTTCCATCTTCGATTACATCGTAGCCTTTGATAAATCCTTCTTCAAGAAGAATTCTAGCAATTTCCTTTTTTATATTTGAAGCAGGCACATCTACATTTTCGTGCTTCGCTGTGTTCGCATTTCTTAGACGCGTCAGCATATCTGCTATCGGATCTGTCATTGTCATTTTAACTTACCTCCTTTGTTCTAGTATTACCAGCTCGCTTTTCTTACTCCTGGTATTTGTCCTTTGTATGCTAATTCTCTAAAGCATATACGGCATATTCCAAATCTTTTTAGAACTGCATGAGGTCTTCCGCATAGGCTACATCTCGTATATTCTCTAGTTGGATATTTTTGCTTTTTTTGTTGCTTAAGCACCATCGCTTTTCTTGCCACGCTATACCTCCTATTACTTCGCGAAAGGCATTCCGTAAAGTCTTAGTAACTCTCTTGCCTCTTCATCTGTTTTTGCAGTTGTTACGAAGATGATATCCATTCCTCTTACTGCGTCTACCTTATCGTATTCTATTTCAGGGAAAATGAGCTGCTCTTTGATCCCAAGTGCATAGTTTCCTCTTCCGTCGAAGCTGTCTTTGCTTACCCCTCTAAAGTCACGTACACGTGGGAGTGAAATATTTACCAGCTTGTCTACGAAGTGTAGCATTTGATCGCCACGAAGTGTAACTTTTGCTCCGATTGGCATTCCTTCACGAACTTTGAAGTTTGCGACGGATTTTCTTGCTTTTGTCACAACAACTTTTTGTCCTGCGATTGCCTCGAGCTCTGCTACTGCTGTGTCAAGAATCTTTGCGTTGTCTCTCGCTTCGCCAAGTCCCATATTGATAACAACTTTTTCTAGTTTCGGAATTTCCATTACGTTTTTGTAACCGAATTTTTCCATCATTGCTTTTGCGATTTCGTTTTTGTATAACTCTCTAAGTCTTGAAGCCATCTATTTGCCTCCTTTCCCTTTTTATAATTTTTCGCCGGATTTCTTAGAAATTCTTACTTTCTTTCCGTTTTCTTCTTTGATTGCAACTCTTGTTCCTTTTCCTGCTTTTGCATCATAAAGCATTACATTGGAACAGTGGATTGCTGCTTCTTTTTTGATGAGTCCACCTTGTTGGTGCTCCTTGTTTGGTTTTTGGTGCTTTGTTACGATGTTTACGCCTTCAACCACGACGCGGTCTTTTTTTGGCATTGCATGTAGCACCTTTCCTTTTTTTCCTTTATCTTTACCGCTAATTACTACTACGGTATCTCCAGTTTTAATATGCATTCTACTGCCTCCTTGATTATAGAACTTCTGGTGCAAGTGAAATGATCTTCATAAATTGCTTATCTCTAAGTTCTCTCGCAACTGGTCCAAAAATACGAGTTCCCATTGGAGACTTGTCATCTTTTATGATAACTGCAGCGTTTTCGTCAAATTTTACATAGGAGCCGTCTTTTCTTCTTACCCCTTGTTTTGTTCTTACGATAACCGCTTTTACTACCTTACCTTTTTTTACAACTCCGCCAGGTGTTGTGCTTTTTACCGAACAAACGATGATGTCACCGATGTTTCCAGATTTTCTAGTAGAACCACCTAGTACTCTGATTGCAAGAAGCTCTTTTGCCCCTGAGTTGTCCGCTACTTTAAGGCGTGTTTCTTGTTGTATCATTATTGCCTCCTATCCTGCTTACTTATTCAGCAGCTCTTTCTATCACTTCAACGACTCTCCATCTCTTGTCTTTTGAAAGCGGGCGAGTCTCCATTATTTTAACGCGATCACCTTTTTTGCAGGTGTTTTCTTCGTCATGCGCTTTGAATTTGATGGTTCTTTTTACTGCTTTTCCATATAGAGGATGTCTTACAAACTCTACGATCGAAACAACAACTGTTTTGTCCATCTTGTCCGAAGTTACCATGCCGATTCTTGTTTTTCTATTTGCTCTTTGCATTTTGACCTCCTTCCAATCTAGCTGTTACGCTCTTTCTCGTTCAAAAATGTTTTTACACGAGCTATGTCCTTTTTAACGAACTTTACTTGTAGTGGATTGTCTAGCTGTCCTGTTGCTAGTTGGAATCTTAGGTTGAATAGTTCTGATTTTAGCTCTGTTAATTTAGCAGAAAGTTGCTCTGTTGTCATTTCTCTATAATTATTAGCTTTCATTTGCTTCACCAACCTTTTCTTCAAAGTCTGCCTTTGTTACAAACTTACATTTTACTGGAAGTTTGTGCATTGCCAGACGCATTGCTTCTCTTGCTTTTTCCTCTGGTACTCCTGCAAGTTCGAACATTACACGTCCTGGTTTTACTACTGCTACCCAGTACTCTGGAGAACCTTTACCAGCTCCCATTCGTGTCTCTGCTGGTTTTTGTGTGATTGGCTTGTGTGGGAAGATTTTGATCCACACCTTTCCGCCCCTACGAATATATCTATTGATCGCGATACGTGCCGCTTCGATTTGGTTTGCTGTAATCCAAGATGGCTCTAGTGCTACTAGTCCATATTCGCCGTATGTGATAGTGTTTCCTTTTGTCGCTTTTCCAGCCATGTGTCCACGATGCACTCTACGACGTTTTACTCTTTTTGGCATTAACATTGATATGTTCCTCCTTCCTTTTATAAAGGTTTATTCTTGCTCAGCTCTTGGCGCTCTTTCAGCTCTTGGCTTTCTTGGCGCTCTGCCGCCTTTTTTCTCTTTGTCATCGAATCTTCTTTTTTTGCCACGGCCAGTGTCTTTTGGTTGCTCCATTGGTTGATCGAAGGTTCTTGTCGCTTGTCTTTTGCCTGGCAAGATTTCGCCGTTTGAAATCCATACTTTTACGCCAAGCTTTCCGTATGTTGTATCTGCTTCTGCAAATCCGTAGTTGATGTCTGCTCTTAGTGTGTGTAGTGGCACATTACCTTCTGCGTATCCTTCGGTTCTTGCCATCTCTGCTCCACCAAGTCGTCCAGATGTAGAAACTTTGATTCCTACTGCTCCAGCTTTCATCGCTCTTTGCATTGCTTGTTTCATCGCACGTCGGAACGCGATACGTCTTTCAAGCGCTGCTGCGATGCTCTCTGCTACGAGTTGCGCATCTTTTTCTGGTCTTTGTACTTCTTGTACGCTTACGTTGATTTGTTTTCCTTTAGTAAGTTTTTCAACGTCTTTTTTGATTTCATCGATGCCCTGTCCGCTTTTTCCAATGACCATTCCTGGTTTTGCACACCAGATGAATAGGTTCACTTTGTCGTTCATTCTTTCGATTTCTATTTTAGCTACGCCTGCAAGGTATAGCTTTTTCTTTACAAACTCTCTGATAACAGCGTCTTCCTTGATTAGAGCTGCCATTTCGCCTTTTTTCGGAAACCATCTGGAGTCCCAGTTTTTGTTGATTCCGACTCTCAGTCCGTGAGGGCTTACCTTCTGACCCATACTAATCCTCCTATCTTTCTCTTACTGTTACACCAATGTGGCTTGTTCTCTTGCGAATACCTGTTGCTCTACCTTGTGCTCTTGGCATAAATCTCTTAAGAGTTGGTCCTTGGTTTGCATATATTTCTGCTACATATAGTTTTTCTGGATCCATGCTGTTGTTGTTTTCTGCATTTGCTGCAGCAGATTTGATTACTTTTGCTATAACGCTTGCGCTTTTGTTTGGCATATATTTCAGTATTGCTACTGCTTCGTCTACATTTTTTCCTCGAACTAGTGAGCAAATGTATCCTGCTTTTCTTGGAGACATTCTCACATATTTCGCTATCGCTTTAGCTTCCATCTATTAACCTCCTTCCAATCAGGAATTATTTTCTTTTTGAAGATCTGTCGTCGTCCTTGTGGCCTTTGAATGTTCTTGTTGGAACAAATTCGCCAAGCTTGTGTCCTACCATATCTTCTGTTACATATACTGGCACATGTTTTCTTCCGTCATGCACAGCGATTGTGTGTCCCACGAATTCTGGGAATATTGTGGATGATCTTGACCATGTTTTTACTACGGCCTTATCATTTTTTTCGTTCATTGCTGTTATCTTCTTGTAAAGACCTTCGTGTACGAATGGTCCTTTTTTAGATGATCTACTCACTATGAAATCCTCCTTTCAGGCTCTATTTCTTTCTTCTTGATACTATCATGCTGCTTGAAGCTTTTTTGTTTTTTCTTGTTTTGTATCCAAGTGCTGGTTTACCCCATGGTGTTACTGGTGATGGACGTCCGATTGGCGCTCTACCTTCACCACCACCGTGTGGATGGTCGTTCGGGTTCATTACGGAACCACGTACTGTTGGGCGGATACCCATATGTCTTTTTCTTCCAGCTTTACCGATCACTACGTTGGAGTGCTCGATGTTTCCTACTTGGCCGATTGTCGCTTTGCAATCTGCATTGATATATCTCATTTCGCCTGATGGAAGTCTAAGAAGTGCATTCTTTCCTTCCTTTGCCATTAGCTGTGCAGATACTCCAGCCGATCTTACAAGCTGAGCTCCTTTGCCCGCTTTCATTTCGATGTTGTGGATGAGTGTACCCACTGGAAGATCTTTTAGCTTGAGGCAGTTTCCTACTTTGATATCTGCGCCTTGTCCAGATTCTACTTTGTCACCTACTTTTAGGCCAACTGGTGCAAGGATGTATCTTTTTTCACCATCTACATAGTGTAGAAGTGCGATGTTTGCGCTGCGGTTTGGATCGTATTCGATTCCTGCAACTGTTGCTGGGATCTGATCTTTATCTCTTTTGAAGTCGATGATTCTATATTTTCTCTTCGCTCCGCCACCTCTATGACGAACAGTGATTTTTCCTCTTGAGTTTCTACCTGCATGCTTCTTAAGTGTAGTCAGTAGAGATTTCTCTGGCTCGTGTTTTGTAATTTCATCTGATTTTAGTACGGTAAGGGTTCTTAAACCAGGTGAAGTCGGTCTATATTTTTTAATAGCCATTTGCTTTCCCTCCTATTAAATACTAAAGAACTCGATTTCTTTGCTTGCAGGAGTAAGCGTTACGATTGCTTTTTTGAAAGAAGAAGTTTTTCCAACATTTCTTCCCATTCTTTTTGTTTTTCCTGCGTAGTTCATTGTGTTAACATTTTCAACTTTTACTTTGAAGATTTCTTCAACCGCATTTTTGATTTGCGTTTTGTTTGCTGACTTGTGCACGATGAAAGTGTACTTCTTGTCTTGTGCATCCATCATACTTTGCTCAGTAATTACTGGTCTGATCAATATATCCTGTGCTAGCATTATGCGTACACCTCCTCAACTTTTTCTACCGCTTTTCTTGTAATCACAAGAGTGTCGGAGTTAATGATGTCATATACATTTAGCATATTGACAAATGAAACTTTTACTCCTGGGATATTTCTTCCTGATTTTACGACTGTTGGAGCATTTTCAGCTGTTACAACAAGTGCTTTTCTTCCAGCGTTTAGTGCGCTTAGGTAACCAGCAAATGTTTTTGTTTTTGGAGCGTCCATTGAAAATTCATCTACTACAACGATTTCTCCGTTTGCTACCTTGGAAGTAAGTGCAGACTTCATTGCAAGTCTTCGAACTTTTTTAGGCACGGTGTAGCTGTAATCTCTTGGCTTCGGTGCGAATACCACTCCGCCGCCTTTCCATTGTGGTGAGCGGATGCTACCTTGTCTTGCTCTACCAGTTCCTTTTTGTCTCCATGGCTTTCTTCCACCGCCACGAACTTCTGCTCTTGTTTTTGCAGATTGTGTACCTTGTCTTTGGTTTGCAAGGTAATTTTTAATTACTTCGTATACTGCGTGCTCGTTGATTTCTACGCCGAACACTGCATCTGTCAATTCTATTTCATCAACCTTTTTTCCGTTTAGGTCTAATACGTCAACTTTAGGCATTTCTTACTCCTCCTTTCCTTGCATTAACCTTTTACAGCTTGCTTTACTACTACTAGTCCTTTTTTTGGTCCAGGAATTGCACCTTTGATGAGTAGTAGATTGTTTTCAGTATCCACTTTTACGATTTCAAGATTTTGGATTGTCACTCGCTCTGCACCCATGTGTCCTGCAAGTTTTTTCCCTTTGTAAACTCTTGATGGATCGGAAGCCGCTCCCATCGAACCTGGTCCTCTGTGGTATCTCGAACCGTGGCTCATAGGTCCTCTGTGTTGGTTATGTCTCTTGATTGGTCCTTGGAATCCTTTACCTTTTGAAGTTCCTGTTACGTCTACTTTGTCACCTTCTGCAAAGATGCTTACGTTGATTTCTTGCGCTAGAGAAAAATCAGCTACTTTGTCTGTTCTAAATTCTCTTACGAATCTTTTTAGTCCAACGCCTGCTTTTGCAAAATGTCCTTTTTGAGGCTTGTTGAGAAGTTTTTCTTTGATATCGCCAAATCCAACTTGTACTGCCTCATATCCGTCGCTCTCAACGGATTTTAGTTGTGTTACTACCATTGGCCCTGCTTCTACTACAGTTACTGGTACGATTACGCCAGCTTCTGTAAAGATTTGAGTCATGCCAATCTTTTTTCCTAAAATACCTTTCATTTTAGAAATTCCTCCCTTTCTTACAGCGGATTGCTCTGCAATCATTCTAAGATAAGATACTATATCTTAATACCTTAACTTTTAATTTTAGTTATGCTTGTCATTAAGCTTCACTTCTAGCTCAACGCCAGCAGCAATGTCCATACGAATCAAACTATCAACTGTTTTTGGTCCAGGATTGATGATTTCGATTAGTCTCTTGTGAGTTCTAAGCTCGAATTGCTCTCTGGAATCTTTGTACTTATGAACCGCTCTTAGAATAGTGATGATTTGCTTCTCTGTTGGAAGCGGAATCGGTCCTGCTACACTCGCTCCTGATGCTTTGGCAGTTTCTACCACCTTTTGTGCAGCTTCGTCTAAGATTTTGTGATCATAAGACTTCAGTCTGATTTTGATTTTTTGGTTTTTTGACATTGATTTTTACCTCCTATCGTACGATTCTCGTACGACTGTAGCCCGAAAACTGTTCCAGGTGTTTCGTGACACCTCATTAAAAAAAGCAGCTCAAAGGCTCTAGTCGCAGCATTCTTGATGTTGCATACTCCACGGAAATTACCTGGTTTTCATCCAGCAACCTTCCATATCATCGCATTAATGAAATAAACACACTCAACTAGTATACACGAACCGCTTGTAAAATACAAGGATTTTTTTCTGTTTTTCAAAAAAATTTTGGAGAAATTTTTCGGCTGTTTTGTGCCGCATTTTTATATGTTTTATTGACCAAGAATTGAATCGTTTTCTCTTCTACAAACAAACCTTATTTTGTCTGCAAAACGATCCTCTTTTGTTTTGATTTTTTCACTCGGATCATCTCTCTATTTGCGATCAACAGATTTTCCTATTCCATTACTCCTCCATTATAACGCAAAATACTCTCTCTTTTCAAGTTTTCTGTGGCATTTCAGCGGATTGTATGATAGCATAATAACAGGGCGATGGAAAGCCTCTCGTTTCAGAAAAAGTCGAAAAAACTTGTTTCGCAGCACTAGTTCTAGATTTTGAAATTGCAATTTTGAAACTCTTTGCAAAGACGTTCTGCTATAGAGCGATCACTTCGCAAGGTCCATCGCACAATAGACAATTTTTCGGAGGAATTATGGCACTTACCGTATTTATTACTATAGCACTCGGTTACTTTATCGGTTGTTTTCAGACTTCTTATCTTCTCATTCGCATACTCAAGAAAAAGGATATTCGAGATTTTGGTTTTGGCAATGCGGGCGCATCGAATACCGTGGCATCTTTTGGCTGGAAGCTCGGCGCAGTTGTCGCCGCAATCGACATCATCAAACCGATTGTCTCTTCGCTGATTCTGGACCAACTTGTCCTCTCACAGACGATCGAATATCGTCCTTATCTGATGATGCTCAACGGACTTTTTGTCATCTTAGGACACAACTATCCGTTTTATATGAACTTTAAGGGCGGCAAGGGCACCGCCTCACTCTTTGGGATCATGGCAGTGATTAGTTTTCCGTACGCACTGGTGGGCGCAGCGATTTTTGTGCTGGTTGCATTGGTTACGGATTTTATTGCGATGGCGACATTGTCTGCGCTTATTTATTTTGTCGGACTTGTGATTTTCAAAGGAATGGATCTGATCTCGATTATAATCGCTGTGCTGATTGCCGCACAAAGCATCTATCTGCACATCCCAAACTTCAAACGAATTTTTGACGGTAGCGAAACACGAATCTCGACAAAGTATCATAAATAACAGGATAATATTATACGAAGGTAATACTCATACCAACAAATCGTTTGATCAAACATCTAACCCTTCGAGATGCACCAACATACAATCAATCCCTTTTTCATATTCCAACATCTCGATTAAACCATCACAGAGCAATGATGAATCATTTCAAAAATAATACCACAAGCTCGATACGATTATAGAGCAGATGGCATATTACACGATGCACGCATTTGCACAAAGGAGTAGCATATGAAAAGTATTGCAGATATCAAAAATATTTTGGCAAATGTAAATAAAAAAGAATTTGAAACGCTCGCCGAAGAATTTCGCTCTGATTCTCGTCAGGGCGTTCAAAAGCTACTCGCAAGCAAGGAACGTGAGTTTCAAAAAATCGAAAAAGAAAGAATGCGCATCCAAAAAATGATGGATTACGATGCCTCTTTTGCGTGCAAAATGCTTGCTGGCGTGGATGAGGTGGGGCGTGGTCCGCTCGCTGGTCCTGTGGTTGCTGCTTGTGTCATAATGGATTTTGAAAAACCAATCCTCGGCATCGATGACTCCAAAAAACTATCCGCAGCGAAAAGAGAATCCCTATACGATCAAATTGTTGCAAACTCGCTCTACTGCGCCATCGGAGAAGTTGAGCCTGCCGTAATCGACGAGAAAAATATTTTGCAAGCGACCTTTATAGCGATGAACTCCGCCATTAACCACATCCAAAAATCACTGCCAGAAAAAAAGTCGATCGAGCTCCTTCTCGTCGATGGCAACCAAAAAATCCCTTTTCAAAGTATTCCCCAAAAAACAGTCATCAAAGGCGATGCGACCAGCTACTCCATCGCTTGCGCCAGCATACTCGCCAAAGTCTACCGAGATCGCTTGATGCAAAAACTCGACCAAAAATATCCTGGCTACGATTTTGCCTCCAACGCAGGCTATGGCACCGCAAACCATATCGAGGCAATCAAAGAAAAAGGACTTTCGCCGATACACCGAAAATCCTTTTGTAATAATTTTATTGAATAATATTTTCTTGTTCTATAGGATAGTAATTTCTAGTAAGAATCCCAACAACACTTACAATACGGTTGTAGTTTCTTGTATCATCTCCACAATCTTCCTTCGTTTCGGTTTAGAACTTTTTTAGACTGCTCCTCTACTCTAAGGTAATCCACTATCCCAGGATGATTCTACTTATCCAGTTGAGTCATCGCACGCCTTTTTGTTCTTAAAAAATTTATTTTTTAAGAACAAATTTCCAGCGTGATCCTGCCCAAATTCCCTTCCCGAAAATCATGGAGCACCGCCTTTGCCGTGCGCAGATAATCCACTTCCTTGCCTTTGTGCAAAAATCCTCTGCGCCTCGCAATCTCGTCCATCAGCTCGATGGTCTGCGCTTCTTCATCCAAACTCAAATCATATCGTTCTTTGAGATTTTCAAAATAATTCTGCTGCATCAATCGAATCAGTTCAAAACCCACTTCCTCGACATTGAGTACATCGTCTTTGATCGCTCCAGTAAATGCGAGCATCAGCGACACTTTATCATCCTCGAATTTTGGCCACAGGATCCCCGGTGTGTCGAGCATCTCAAGATTCCCACGCATCCGAACCCATTGCTTGCCCTTGGTAACGCCTGGTCGATCCCCTGTCTGAGCTGATTTTTTGCCCGAAAGCTTGTTGATGAGCGAGGATTTGCCCGAGTTCGGTACGCCAACAATCATAATCCTCGGCGCACGAGCGAGCATTCCCTTTTTCGCAAGTTTTTCCTTGGTCGATTCAAAAGCCTCGTCGATCGTCCCATACAATTTGTTCAATCCACTAGACGAAGTGGCATTCATCGCCATCGCAAAATAGCCCAGCGACTCATAATGCTGAATCCACCGACTTGTCGAGCTCGGGTCTGCCAAATCTTCTTTATTGAGAATAATAATTCTCGGCTTATTCCTTGCGATAGTGTCAATGTCTGGATTTTTGCTAGCTCCCGGGATGCGACTATCGACCACTTCGACGACAATATCCACCAAATTCATATTGTCGCGGAGCAGTTCTTTCGTTTTTTTCATGTGCCCGGGATACCAGTTGATAAACATTTTTTCTTCCATCGCCATCTCCTTGACTAACAAAAAGGGAGCACTTGGCTCCCAAAAAAATTAACGGTTAACTTTTTTCTCTTTAACTTTTGCCGCTTTACCCACACGGTCTCTAAGGTAAGTGATTTTCGCTCTTCTTACTTTACCTTTTCTTGTTACTTCAATTTTTGAAATCGTTGGTGAGTTTACTGGGAAAGTTTTTTCTACTCCTACACCAAACGAAATTTTACGAACGGTAAAAGTCTCACGGATTCCGCCGCCTTGTCTTTTGATCACAACGCCTTCGAAAATCTGGATTCTTTCTCTTTTTCCCTCTGTAACTTTGATGTGAACCTTTACAGAATCTCCAGGTCCAAAATCTGGCAAATCGCTCTTGATTTGAGCTGCCTCAATTGATTTGATAATTTCCATTTTTTCCTCCTGATGTTCAATGTTCATACGCAATCTGCCAGCGGAACATTTAGATTATTAACTAAGATAGTATAACACCATCCGCATGAATATACAATATTTTTTGCAAAATTTATTTCTTCTCCAGCAAATCGGGGCGTCGCTGTTTGGTAATCTGTCGCGATTGCTCCCTTCGCCATTGCTCGATTTTTTTGTGGTCGCCGCTGAGCAATATCTCTGGCACTTCGAGTCCTGCGTATTCTCGTGGTCTGGTATATTGTGGATACTCCAGCAGATTGTCGGAAAAGCTCTCGTCAATATAGGATTCTTCTTTGGGCAGGACATTCTCTACCAATCGGGCGGTTGTTTCGATCAGCACAATCGCAGGAATCTCGCCTCCTGTGAGCACATAGTCACCGATGGAGATTTCTTCATCCACCACAAGATCGATCGCACGCTGATCCACACCCTCATAATGGCCGCAGAGCAAAATCAGGTGATCATATTCCGTCATCTCCTTGGCGATTTGTTGCGTGAGCACTCGACCCTTGGGCGAGAGATAGATGGTGCGAATCTTGCCCGAGAGATTTTCTGCGATCTTTTTGTGGCAATCGACAATCGGCTGCGGGCTCATCACCATGCCCGAGCCTCCACCAAATGGATAATCGTCCACTTTTTTGTGCTTGTTCTCAGCAAAATCACGGATGTTATACGCATCAATCGAAATAACGCCCGCTTCTTTGGCTCTTTTGATAATACTGTGATTGGTCGCCGCTTCGATCATCTCTGGAAACAGCGTCATAACATGGTACTTCATTCGATCATCCCTTTGATTGGTTTTATTATCATCAACTGCTCTGCAATATCGACGATTGGCACAAATTCTTTGAGTGCAGGAATCAGATACTCTTTGCCCTCAGCCGACTGAATGACATAGATGTCATTGGCAGAATAAGGCAGCACGTTGACCACTTTGCCGAGCACTGTGCCGTCCTCGAGTTTTGCTGTGAGGTTAATCAGATCCGACACCATGTACTCATCTTCTTCGAGCTTTCTCGTATTTTGCTCATCGATAAACAGTTCTCTCTCCCGAAATTTTTCCGCATCCTCAATCCGGTCGATTCCCTTGAGTTTGATGATCGGCATCGATTTGTGATATTTTACTCTCTCGATATCGTATTTTTGATCTTCTTGGTCAAAATAGATATACTTGATTTCGCCAAATCGCTCGGGATAATCAGTATATGGGTAAATTTTCATCTCCCCACGCAAACCATGGGTGTTTGCCATTTTTCCTACTCGATACTTTTTCATCTAATCCTCAAACTCACTTTCCTCTGGTAATTCTTTTTTTATTTTATCCAGTGCATAACGACTCGCATCATAAGAAAAACCCTTGTACGACAGAGTGTATCGCAGTTTTCTTAAGATTTCTTCATTGGACTTATTGCGCAGCGTTTTCAATTTCTTTTGCAATGTATGGTACGCGTTTTCTCTTTCGTCGATTTCCATTTCCTCGAGAATCTGCTGCTGATCCTCTTTGCTGATTCCCTTTTCGTAGAGTTTTTGCTTGATTTGGCGAACCGAGCTGTTCTTTCGGTCTTGGCTTCGTACCACAGATTGGGCGATTTCGACGTCATTTACAAAAGAATATTTTTCCATAAAATCAATCGTCTGTTCGATAGCATTTTCTGAAAAATTTTCTCGCTTCAGACGATAACGGAGCATCTTCACCGACTTTGGCGTGACCGAAGTCATATAGATGGCACGATGTTTGCATCGCACGATTTCGTCCTCGATGAGAATCTGATTGATGCGCTCATCAGGCACAAATTCATCCCCTTTTGCAATCTTGAGTTTGTACAACCCTTCATCCGTAACGACAAATGCCAGTTCGTTGTCCAAGTAGATATGAAAATTTCCTTTTCTTTTATAAATTCCTGTTACGACCATATTTCTCCATTTGCAAAAACCTAGAGACAAGCCCTAGGTTCAAACAATTATTGAACGATTTCAACAACATATTTACAGTTTTCTCTGCTGGATGCAGCTTTGACAACCGAGCGAATCGCTTTGGCAATTTTGCCTTGTTTGCCGATCACTTTGCCCATATCTTCTTCTGCAACTCTCAGTTCAATAACGATTGTATCTTTTCCAGTTACTTCGGATACCGTCACTTGCTCCGGAAAATCAACAAGCGACTTAGCGATTACCGCTACTAACTCTCCCATAAATTATCCTCCTCAAAAAGAGCAATGGTATTTGCAAGATGCTTATTTGGAAGCATCAAATTTCTCCATCACACCATTGTTTTTGAAAAGATTTTTTACAGTCTCAGTTGGTTGCGCTCCGATTCCAAGCCATTTAAGCGCTTTTTCCTCGTTAATTTTTACAACCTTTGGATCAGCTACTGGATTGTAGTATCCGATCTCCTCAATAAATCTTCCATCTCTTGGCGAACGAGAATCAGCAACAACGATTCTATAGAAAGGTTTCTTATTTGCTCCCATTCTTTTTAGTCTGATTTTTACCATTGGTTTCACCTCCTTATAATTTTTATATTGTAACCTTCGTTAGAAAGGAAACTTCATATTATTGTTCATTTGATTCATATTAAAAGGCATTCTTCGTCCTTTTTTTCCTTTTTTTGTGCCACCGCCCGAGCTCATCTTGGTCAGCTGCTTCATCATCTTTTTGCTCTCGTTAAACTGCTTGATCAATCGGTTGATTTCTCTGATGTCCAATCCGCAGCCTTGCGCAATTCTTTTTCTGCGACTCGCATTGATGATGTCTGGATTCGCACGTTCTTTTGGAGTCATCGAAAAAATAATCGCCTGAACACGATCCATCTGTTTTTCGTCGATGTCCATATCCTTGATTTCTTTTGGCATCCCTGGCATCATCTGAAGCAGACTTTTGATCGAACCCATCTTTTTGATCTGCTGCATCTGATCGAGAAAATCATTGAAGTCAAATTCTTGCGTCTTGATTTTTTTCTCAAGCTCTTTTGCTTTTGCCTCGTCGATATTTTCCTGCGCTTTTTCAATCAGCGTGAGCACATCGCCCATGCCGAGGATTCTCGATGCCATTCGGTCTGGATAAAAAGGCTCGAGTGCGTCCAGCTTTTCGCCCACTGCCGCATACTTGATTGGCTTGTTGGTAATCGCCTTGATCGATAGCGCCGCACCTCCACGAGCATCCCCGTCAAGTTTGGTGAGAATCACTCCATCGATACCAAGTGCCTCGTTGAAGTTTTGTGCAACATTGACCGCATCTTGTCCCGTCATCGCATCGACCACGAGCAGAATCTCATGAGGTCGCACCGAAGTTTGAATATTTTTCAGCTCCTGCATCAGCACCTCATCGATATGAAGTCGACCCGCCGTATCCACAAGCACCACGTCGTT
This sequence comes from Filifactoraceae bacterium, assembly GCA_041784625.1. Classification (GTDB taxonomy): domain Bacteria; phylum Bacillota; class Clostridia; order Peptostreptococcales; family Filifactoraceae; genus JAUNKE01. The sequence continues at coordinate 16,493 of JBHBDS010000053.1, read as the reverse complement.
TCCGAGAACCTTTGCCTTGTCCACTGCGCGAGTGACGATTCCAACCGGATCTTGTACTCCCTCTTCAGCATACACGGTGATCCCCGCTTGTTCGCCCACGACCTGCAGCTGTTTGACCGCTGCTGGACGATACACATCCGCCGCCACCGCCATAGGAAGATGCCCTTCCTTTTTGATCTGCTTGCCGAGCTTTGCAATCGTGGTGGTTTTACCCGCCCCTTGCAAACCGACCAACATAATGATCGTCGGCGCATTGCTCGAGTAGCTAATTTTGCTCTGAACGCCGCCCATCAAATCCGTCAGCTCTTCGTTGACAATTTTGATAACCTGTTGTCCAGGAGTCAAGCTGTCCATAACCTCTGATCCGATCGCACGCTCTTTTACTTTATTGACAAAATCCTTAACGACCTTAAAGTTTACATCGGCATCCAAAAGCGCCAGTTTGACCTCACGCATCGCCAAATCAATATCTTTTTCGGTCAGCTTTCCTCTGCTTTTTAAGGATTTGAATGCATTTTGAAGTTTGTCGGATAAACTTTCAAAAATCATGATAACAGCTCCTCACAAATTTCAATCATTTCAGTTTTTAACTTGGTTTCTTCGGATAATGCTCTGCTCGAATGAATGAACGAAAGCAGCTTCTCCACCTTCTCGCTCACCTGCTCCTCGTACCGAAGCATTCCAATCGACTCTTCGTAGTATTCCAGCATCTTCTCCGTGCGCTTGATCGTGTCATGCACCGCCTGCCGAGAAATTCCGATCTCCTCGCTAATCTCGCCCAAAGAATAATCTTCCTCCAAGAGCAGCGACAAAATCTCCTTCTGCTTATCCGTCAACGCATCTTTGTAAGTCGAATATAGCTTGTTCAGATGAACAAATTTTTCGATCTTCATCAAAAAACCTCCTGTAAAGCAAAAAACTTTACAGGAGATATTCTAAACCATTCTATGATCGATGTCAAGTATTTTTACTTGAAAGCTGTTTGTGAGTTTTTTCGAGTTTCTTGCAATTCATGCACACTTTTTTTGAAACATTCTTTCAGCGCATTTCTTCACAAATGCATTGTTCTGTTTGATATTAGCCCATTCTTCCAACGACAAGTTCCGAAATAGCATCCGTCAACACTTTTGAAAAATTGATCTCCATTTTCGCACCCATATCATTCGCCCATTTAGGAATGCTCAAAGTTTTTTTGACCAAAGACATATCCCGAATATAGTCTTCCACATTTACTGCTATCATTGTCACGAAGCCATTTTGTTCATCGATGTCGTCAATTTTTGTCGGTTTCGGCAGGTCTTCCCCACTCTCAATCATATCCGCCAATGTCATACCGAGCACTTCTTGCGCCATCAACATCCCGAGTGCAGGATCATCTTGATTGATTCCTGTGTATGCACCGTTTATATCCACACTCTCAATAAAATATCCTCCCTCATCCTCTCGGTGAAAAATAAAAGGATAGGCGACATATAGTGATGGTTTGTTCATTCGACACCTCCTTGAACCGATGGGCAAGGCTATTTCAGCCCTGCCTCTCGTAAAATTTTCTGCTCAAGCCCTTTACCCAATGTCTGATTTCCGTGCACAGGCACCGTAACTCTCTTCCCATCTTTGAAAAGTTGGTGATGAGAACCCACTTGCCTGCGCTCGACCCAGCCATTTTGCTTTAGTAACTTGAGCATTTCTTTTCCAGTAAGTGGCATAACATCCTCCTTACAACCTCATTATACTACGTATCGATACGTATTGCAAAGGATAAAAACGTAGACGACCAAGAAAAAATGATTTTGATCCACCGAATTCTTCACGCAAAACAAAATTGGATTGATATTCTGTAGTGTACAGTATCAATCCAATTTTAGTTTTCTTTCTATTTTGTAGTTTTCGCTAATTGAAATGTCATCTAAAATTACATCCAATTTGAAAGCTATTTACAAATCATTCCTAGTACGCTCTAGCAAAATATCCCAAACGTTTTGCTGGTTTTCCGCAACATACGCAAACGTCGGAGATTTGCTCATTGTCATGGAATGGGAAGCAGCGAAGTGTCGCAGCGGTTTCTGCCTTGATGTTTTCCTCGCATTCTTCGTTTTCGCAGTGCATTGCACGGATGAAGCCTGGATTTTCTACGAGCGCTTTTTTGAACTCGTCCATATTGAGCGCAGTCGAAGTTTTTGCCTCTCTTCTCGCTTTTGCTTTGTCGAACATATTTTGCTGAATTACATCCATCAGCTCGACCAATTTGTCTGCCAAGCCGTCCATTGAAAGCTGTTCTTTTTCGAGTGTATCTCGGCGAACAATTGTCACTTGGTTGTTTTCAATATCTCTTGGTCCTACTTCGATACGCACTGGAATTCCGAGCATCTCTGCTTCATTGAATTTGAATCCTGGCGATTTTTCTTTGCTATCATCCACATCAACACGAAGAACTTGTTTGAGCTCTGCATATAGCTCGTTCACTTTGTCGAGTACGCCCTCTTTGTGCTGCTGAATCGGGATGATGCGAACTTGTGTCGGCGCCATTCTTGGTGGAATAACAAGTCCTCGGTTGTCGGAGTGAACCATAATCAATCCGCCGATTAGACGAGTCGAAATCCCCCATGAAGTATGGTATGGATTGCTGAGTCCGCCGTTACGGTCTTGGAATTCGATGCCAAAAGCTTTGGTAAAATGTTGTGCCAAGAAGTGGCTTGTTCCTGATTGCAATGCTTTTCCATCATGCATTAGCGCTTCGATCGTGTAAGTGTCTTCTGCCCCAGCAAAACGCTCACGCACCGATTTTTGTCCTTTGACCACTGGAATTGCCATCAAATCTTCTGCAACTTCTGCGTAGATGTCGAGCATTTGAAGCGTTTCTGCCACGGCTTCTTCTGCGGTCTCATGAAGCGTATGTCCTTCTTGCCACAAGAACTCCGATGTTCTTAGGAATGGACGGGTGGATTTTTCCCAGCGCACCACTGAGCACCACTGATTGTAGAGATATGGCAGGTCACGGTAAGAGCGTAGCCATTTTTTGTACATTTCGCAGATGATGGTTTCCGAAGTCGGACGCACAACAAGACGCTCTGCAAGACGCTCTTTGCCCGCATGCGTAACCCACGCAACCTCTGGTGCAAATCCCTCGACATGCTCCGCTTCTTTCATGAGCAAGCTTTCTGGAATAAGTAGCGGGAAGTAGCAGTTTTTGTGTCCAGTATCTTTGAATCTCTTGTCTGCGAATTGCTGAATACTTTCCCAAAGCGCATAACCATATGGCTTGATAACCATAAAACCTTTTACTGGCGAATAATCCACGAGGTCTGCTTTGGTAATGATGTCGGTATACCATTGCGCAAAGTCATCCTCCATATTCGTAATTTCTTTTACAAATTGCTGATCTTTTTTTGACATAAAATCCTCCGTTTTGTATAATTTCCATTCCCAAATAGTAAAACCCTCCACCTCAGATAGAGGCGAAGGGATCGCGGTACCACTCTAATTATTCCATTTGGAATATCTCGTCGGGCGATAACGAGCCCATCCGTGATTTCTCATTGCTCCAAAGCAGGACATTTTTTCTTCAATCGAGGTTCTCAGCTACTCCTCTTCTCTGTGCATTGAGTGCAAAAAAATGATTCTTTTTCATCGCAAAACTTCGTATGCCAATAATTATAACGAAAATGAACCTTCTTGTCTAGTCTTTTGGCACAAAAAAAGAGGTGAGACTCGCTCACCTCGGTTGATTTGATTAAGCAGTTTTGTTTTGAGCTTGGAATAGTGTGAAAGAAGTGTAGAACATTACTGCAACTACTAGCCACTTAAGAACTGTAAGTGGAAGAGATTTTACGATGTACGCAGCAACGAATACCCCAACTGTACCAAGGATTGTGATCGCTAGAGAAGCTTTTAGGTTGTAAGCTCCTTCTTTTACGAACTTGATCGAAGCTACTGGCATTAGGTATGCACAAGATCCCATCATAATTGGGAAAGCAACCAATGGGCTCATTCCTAGTAGGTAAACAAGCGCCATACATGGAGCATATAGTCCGATACCAGCTGTCATAAGAGCACCAAGGATAAAGTTTGCAACAACACCGATGATCAGTTTTGCACCAGTAAGTCCAATTGCATCTCCACCGCTTGGGAATACGCCAAGAAGCTGACAGATAACGATGATTCCTGTTACAGCAAGTGCACAAGCCATTGCAAGCTGAACTTTTTTCGTAGGAAGTTTAGAAACGATTCCTGCTCCTAGGTAAGCACCAGCTGCAGCAGAGATTAGCATGGAAGCAAGTGTGATTGGCTCTACTTCAACCCCTTGAATAAAGATGAATGCTTCTGCAACTACTGGGATACAGCAAGCAACGTTTAGTGTTCCTGGGATGAGACGGTCATCTGTTTGTTTGAAGAAACGAAGAAGCGCTGTTGTTGGCGCAAAAGAACCGATTCCCAATGTGTCAAAAAAGTTTGTAACAAATCCGATTGCTCCTGAAACTGCGAAGCTTGTGTCTTTTTCCCACTGATCTTTTTTCGCCATAAGGTCTTTAGCGAATACTACAGCGAATGCGAGTGTAAGTACACCCAAACCGATTAGCAAAATGTTTGCCGTTGACATAAAATAAATCCTCCTTAGTATCCGTATACTATGTATACAAAAAATAATAACAGTAATTTTATGCTACAAACCGAAGCGCCGAATGCTTTTTCAAGCAATTACAAAATGATCCGAATGATTGCTGCAGCGGCGCAACGGTCTGGATAAAATTCAATTTTTATGTTGCTAGGCATTTGCCGTAGCAAATCTCTAGCAAATCCTCACCCGATCGTAAAACTATTGAGCCGTCGAGCGATCTTTTCCTCCTCGTTTTCAAAGATCAATTGAAACTGAGTGGAGAATATCGTTGCGATTTTTCGTATCAATTGCATACGATTTTCGCATCAGTTTTTCTTATTTCAATACAAATCCATATTTTACTGGGTCTGTTTCGTCGATTACAAAGTGATTGAATCCAGTGATATACGCTGAACCAGCAACTTTTGGAATTACTGCATCGTACTCACCAACTTTGTCTGTTCCAACTACTTCGCCGTAGAACAATGTTCCTAGGATACTTTCGTAAACGAATTTTTCGCCCACTTTAAGCTCTCCTTTTGCGTGAAGTGTTGCCATTTTTGCAGAAGTTCCTGTTCCACATGGAGAACGGTCCACCTGTCCTTGTCCAAAGATAACAACGTTTTTGTAAGTTGCTTCTGGATGAGTTGGCTCGTCAAAGATTTCTACAAGATCCACTGTCTTGATATGCGCAAGTGTTGGATGCTGAATTTCGATTTCAGCGTTGATTACATCACGTAGTTTGAGAGCGATGTCCGTAAGTGCTGTTGTGTTTTCTGGTTTGATTTCTAGTCCAAGTTGTTTTGCGTTTACGATTGCAAAGAATGATCCACCAAAAGAAATATCAAAAGTGATTTCTTTGCCATCAAGTACAACTTTTTGGTCTTTTTTGTATAGGAAAGCAGGAACGTTTACAAATGCAACTTTTTGCACTTTACCATTTTTTACTTCTGCTTCTGCACGAACGATACCAGCTGGTGCTTCCAAAACAACTTTTGTCACAGGCTCAACCATCTCAACCATTCCAGTTTCGATCGCTGCAGTAACTGCTCCGATTGTTCCGTGTCCACACATATTGAGGTATCCGCCACCGTCCATAAAGATGATTCCAAAATCTGCCTCATCTACGGTTGGGTTTGTAAGGATTGAACCAAACATATCGTTATGTCCTCTTGGCTCAAGCATTACTGCTGTACGGATATGGTCAAGGTGTTGCTCTAAGTATGCTTTTTTCTCTGGCATAGTCTTCCCTTTGATAGTAGGAAGTCCGCCAATTAGAATACGAGTTGGTTCTCCCGCAGTATGGGAATCAATTGCATGCAATCCTTTTGAAAAAATCATTTTTCATTCCTCCTCATTTTTAGTTTCAAAAATGCTACTGCCTTTTTGGCATCTAGCTTATCTGTCGTATTTTCACCAACTACTTCGGTCTCTAGTCCTGCTTCGTTTTTGTTGATGTCAACGATTGTGTCCATATACTTGTTGGTAACAACAAATTTTGCGATGGACCCATTAAAGGTTACGCCCACCGTTGGGATATTTCGCTTCCCAATCTCTTCGTAGGTATTCGCATAGTCAACATGAGAATTACCCCAGCCATCGCAAGAAAAGATACAGCCGTCCACACGCATCGCTTCGAGCATTTGCGCCGTTCTTTGTCCGACTCGTTCTTTCTCCACATTGTCCTGAGGTGTCCCTACAATTATTACGCCCGCCAAATCAAGATCCGTATCTTCTCCGATAATTTCGACAAGAGGATCTCGAAAATGGTGCAAGCTCGTCTCTTTGGTCGATGGTCCTACGCCCATAATTCCTCCTAATCCATTGCTCGAAGTGCGCCGTCTCTAAATTCATTCGGCGACAAAACTACCGGCATATTCGCCATGTCAATGATGGATACGCCGCCCGCAAAGCCCGATGGCTCTTTTGGGAATAGCAGATTGTCGTACATCGCTCCCTGTCCTGCGACTTGTTTTACGATGGCAACACGCTTTGCTCCTTTGCGGATTGTATCATAAAATTCATGTACTTCCGTTGCGTATTTTGGGTCTTGTTTCTTTAGCACAAGACGAATTTGTTGAATGATTTCGTCGCATGCTTTGAACGCCGCCAATGGTAGTTGACGATCGTAAGGTTCTCCACCCTTAATCAGCACATCGACATGAATGATATAATCTTTTTTACTTGGTGTTCCTGCACGATCAAAAACCATCTGTTCGCTGAGGATTCCCTCGGACGAGCCAAACTCGTGCATCTGTCTTCCATCCTCATCACAGCCCGTCAACATCACGTATGCACCCGTCATCGTGAAAGTGATTCCCTCTCCAAGTGAGCCAAGCACTTTGGTAGAAACAGGAATAACGTCCATAATCGTGTTAATCTCACGGTCATGGTCGTACGGCTTGATGATATCGATATTTACTTTTTTTACTAGCGGATCGCTCGTCAGCGCATCCGTTATTTTCTTGTCAAGTTTGAGTACACCATTTGCATACTCGAACTTATCGTCAAATATCACTTCCTTAACATGAAATGATCGAATGACTAGTCTTCGAAGTTCTACTGTATCCATTGCTCACCTATATTTTTGCTTGGGAGTCCGAAGACCCCCAAGCCAATATTTTTTATATTATACTATACTTTCGCGTGATATTCAAATGGTAGTGGAACGATTTGTCCTGCGCTAGTCATTTCCATCATTGCTTCAAGAGATGCTTTTACAATTTCTGTTTGCATTTCGATATTGTTTGGCTCTCCAGCATTTGCTCCCATCGGAACAAGCGGTGCAACTGCACGTGGTGTTCCGTTTTGACGTACTACCGGTGGTAGTGCTGCGATGATTACTGTTGGGATTCCCGCAGACTCGATTGCTCTCTGCACAATCACGGCAGAGCGGTGGCAGGTACCTCAACCAGCTGTTAGAAGTACGTAATCAACGCCTTCTTCTTTAAGTTGTCTCGCGATTTCTGGGCCAGTTTCGTTGGTGAATTTTGCTTGGTCTCCACCACCGCCCATGAATCCGAAGTGAATTGGCGCAACTTTGCCGATGAATCCAGCTGCTGCAAGTTCATTCATACGGTCGATTGGGAACATACAGTTGATGTCCTTGTTTGCATCTCCGTTGTCATATCCACCGTGGGATACCATCAAATCGACAGCTTTTGTATCTCCAGGGATTGTTCTAAAAGTAAAGTCTCCTGCAAGGTTAAATCTCTCATCTGTTTTAAGATGCACTCCTGCTGCAGTTGCAAGCGCAACAGTTGCTTCGCTAAGTGGCTTAGAAACAGGTGTCCATACAGGTGGTGGTGTTACAGGTACATATATTTCTGATTGTAGTCCTTTTACTACTGTAAGACTCATTGTTATTCCTCCATTTCTTTGTGTTTTTGTTTTTGGTACTCCAAATTTTGAGCATATTTTTCGTTGATCTCAGGACCTAGAACCTCTGGATAGCTTAGCAGAAAACCAACCTCCATGCCTAGCTTAAGCTCGTAATCTGTAATCAGCATACGAACTGGCACTCGCCAATGTCCCATTCTTCCCTTGAGGTCTATTGCTACAAGACCATCCTTTAATTCTACAATTACGCCCTCTACATAGTTCTCTGTAGAAGCATATTTTAGCTTGTCCATCGATACTCCTTCAAATTAATCTTCTTTTTCGTAGATTTCCATTCTCTTCTTGCTCTTTGGAAGCACTTGCTCATTATCAAGAAGCTCAATCTTTGTGCCTGTTGCTTTTTCAATCATCTCTACGTTGTTTAGTTTAACGTTTGGATTCCATTTTCTTTCAGCTTCTTTTACTTCTTCGCCAGCCATTGCTGTTTTTAGCATTGCTAGTGCACGGATTGCATCTTCTTCACAAAGAGTATTGTTTGAAAGAATTTCGTTTTCGATTCCTTGTGCAGATTTGTTGTTATCGATCATGTGCTTCATGTATTTGTTACCAACTACGAGCGCACCTTGAACTGCGGAGTAAGTGATACCAACTACCTCAACACCTCTCATACCGATTTGCTCATGGTGAGATGCAAAGTCGATGTGGTTGTTTCCGAAACCTTCTGTTGTGATGATTGCTCCATCAACGTCCATTGCTTCAACTGTCATACCAAGACGGTTTGATACGTAGAATTTCTCAGCATTTACCTGTGGAGATCCAACAAATACTACACCGCATAGATCCACTTCCTCATCCTTCATTGCTTGAAGTACTAGTGGCTCTCTGAAGTAATGTCTAGAGTTTTCTTTGGAAGCAGGTCCGATACAAGTAAGTGCATGGATACCACCGTCAAGAACTTCTAGTGGAGAAAGTACAACTGGTAGGTTACCAAGGTCTACGTTTGGTTTTGCACCAAGTGTTCCAACTGGCTCTACAGGAAGAATTAGGTTGTCGTGCATTGCACCTTGTCCCATGATTTCTTTTACAACAACAATTTTCTTCTTGCCAGGTCTTCTCTTTTGTACGAATTCGTCTTCTTTTACAACCAAAGACTCATCTGCTTTTTTGAGCGCTTTTCTAATTTCTTCAACAACATAGTCCATCGCTTTGTGTGCAGCAAGTGGTCCAGGTCTTTCCATGTTTGTATGCTCTTTGATCACAACTTCTGCTTTGATGAAGATTTCGCCCTTGTCTGGTGCTCCTGGTCTTCCCCACATGATGTTACGATCTAGCTCTCCCTCAGAAGAACCGAACTCTCCGATTTGTACGCCGCCCTCGTCTGTTCCTGTAAGAACGATAACTACGCCGTCAATTACTCTTGTAACACCTGTTCCTAGCTCGCCTTCTTCTTTTGTTGCGATTGGCTGAACGTCCATGATTGTTTCAGAGTAAGTATCATATTTATCTGGTGTGATAATATCTACCTTCATCGATACCACAAGTTCTTGTGTATCAACTGCTTCTTTTTCGATTCCTTCACGAATGAATAGAGTTGTTCCTTCGATTTTTGTCTCTGGTCCAAATTCTACTTTTTCGATGTTGAAATGTCTTCTCTTAAGAGAACGAATTACTTTTTCTTCTTGTGGAGCTGCTGCTACTGCCGCTGCTGCACCGGCTACCGCTGGAGCAACCTCTGCTGCTACTGCTGCTGGTACAACGCCCATTTGAGCTGCAACACCAAGAGGAATTTCAAGATTGATATCTCTTCCCTCTCCAATGTGGATTCTTACAGAACCAGCATTTCCTGCTACTGGCGCAACTGCCGCTACTGGAGCAACCGCTGCCACTGCTTCTACCGCTGGAGCTGCTTCTGCTGCTGGAGCTTCTGCCGCTACTGCTGCAAGTCCTTCTAGTGCATCTTTAGTAAGTGGAGTTAGTGCATCCAAAGTTTTTGTAAGTTTTGCACCAAGAACCTCCTCAATTGTAAGTGTATCAGCCCCGATAGTAAGCAAGCCAGAATCTACTAGATCTGGGAAGATTGCTGGATCTTCAAGGTTTGATACCTCAATAACAGTTCCTGCTTCAAATCTGCAGCATAGTACCGCTGGATCTTTTGCGTGAGCTTTTGCTGTTTCAAGTGTTATTGACATTTTTTTCCTCCTTATTAATTAATATTCATATTGAATTATGATCTACTCATAAATAATATCTTGTTGAGGATTATTTTTTCCGACGATACAGTCTGTGCCCACCCGCTCTTAAAGCATGGTCTGTACTATGATATACTGGAACTCCTAACCTAGGAGCTACTTGCATAACTGTATTCGTTCAGTCCTCACAGGTGCCTGTAATAATGATTTCTGCACCCTGCCTCTTTAGTTCCAATACTTTTTCCGCTTGTCCAGGGCAAATTCCTGGTAGCGTACAACGGAAACGTCCATTGATTTCTTCCATACGTTTACATTTTACCGATGCAACGACTTCTGCGCCCATTCCTTCGGCGATTTGTGTCAAACGATCAAGCTGTGCTCCACATTCGCACTCAATCACGCCCACTTTTCGGGAATCTTGAGGGAATGGCATCGACACGATGATTCCGCCCAGTGTCTTAGTTACTGGAGTATCTTCTTCTGCGTGTTTTCCTGTAAAAGGCCCGCCTGCGATGATTTCTCCATGCGGCTCAACATATCCGCCAGATTTTTCGATGTAATCCTTAATCGGCATTCCCATCGGAACATCCATGTAAACGGTTTCGTTTTGTACTCTTCCTGTTACGGTCAAATCTTTTGTGATAACAGGCATCTTGTCTTCGATCGCTCGAGCGACATTTTTTAGCGTTTCTACGTTTGAAATTATCGCATTCGCTTCGCTTGGCAATGCGCCCAATGGCAATTCTACACCGAGCAGTTCACGAACGATCACACGCTCATCTCCTGCTGGATACATATCTGGAAGGAATTTTACTTCGATTCCTTCAAATGCTTTGGCAGCTCTTGCGACAGCGATCATTTCTGCTTGATGCTTTGGTTTGATTGCGACATATCCATGCGTTGCGCCCGTAATATCCATCACATATTTCATTCCACGAAGCACGATTTCTGGATCATCACGAAGAAGCTTCATATTATGTCCAAGCAATGGTTCGCACTCCGCAGCGTTTGCTAGTATGTATCCACCCTCTAGCTTCGCTTTGAATTTTACGTGAGCTGGAAAACCTGCGCCACCTGAGCCAACCACTCCCGCTTCTTCGATCAATGCAAGATGATCTTCCGACTGCAATCTCACATAATCATCCGCAACGATTTCGCCGATGGATTCAATCACGATGTTCGCCTCATCCACCTCGACAACCTTGCCGTTGACGCTGGAGTGAATGTTTGCCCCAAGTCCCGTTGGCTTTGCAATCAACTGACCACGTTTTACTTCGTCGCCAGCGGACACGATCGCCTGACAAGGTGCACCGACATGCTGTCTTAATGGCAATACAATTCTCACTCTCTTACCTCCATTTCCTTCGAGCAACGTTAATGTTCGGTAATTGCTTGACATTTCAAGCTAAATAAAAATGTTCGTCCAATAACGTTTTTCTATAGATATTATACGACATATCGATAATTATATCAACTGTCCATTTCTCGTCAATCGATAAAAAGAAAAATGGATTCGCAGCGCAAACCCATTATAAAATCAATTTAACAATTTATTTTGATGGCAAATATTTTTGTGCCCGTTTTTCGTCATTGTCGAATACTCGTCATCTACCCCTTTCGATTTTTCTTGCGAGATTTTTCCAAATCGTATTGCTCGATCTTGTACATTAGGGTCGTTCGCGGAATATTTAGCGTCCGTGCTGCTTGCGATTTATTCCACGCATTGTTTTCGAGAACCTCTAAGATGATATGTTTTTCGTACTCGCCCACATTTTTGGCGAGGTCATTGATCTGCGCATACGAACGGGCAAAACGCTGCGCACTTTCTCGAACTGCATACGGAACCATTTTCATCGTAATTTCGTTGCCGCCGCTCATTACGATCATATGCTCGAGGATATTTTTTAGCTCGCGAATATTGCCTTGCCACTCATATTCGAGCAGCACATTCATTACTCCTGGCGAGATGCTCGGCGGATCGACTTGGTATTTGTCCGCAAGTTCCTTCAAAAAATGATCCGCAAGCAAAGTAATATCCGCACCACGCTCTCGAAGCGCTGGCACTTCCAGCTCGATTACATTGAGGCGATAGTAGAGATCTTCGAGAAACTCTCCCTTTTGCACTAGTTCTTTGATATTTTTATTCGTCGCAGAAATAATCCGTGCGTTCACAGCAATTTTCTTTTTGCTCCCGACCCGAGAAATTTGCATATTCTGGAGCACATTGAGCAGTTTGATCTGGTTTTGGATGGACATATCCGCCACCTCGCCGAGATAGATGGTTCCGCCATCCGCTAGCTCAAAAACCCCCGCTCGCTCGTCGCTCTCTACGCCAAAAAATTCTTCCTCGAATAGTCCATTGGGCACAGCAGCACAGTTGACATCGATAAACATTCCTTGTCGACCGCTCATTCGATGCAATTCTCGTGCAAGCGCTTTTTTGCCGACGCCACTTTCGCCACAAACCAAAATATTTACGTCCGACTTAGATACCCGAGTCGCTTTATACATCAGCTCTTGCATCAGCTTGCTGCTTCCGATCATCCCCGTTTCGCTCTTATCTCGTTCTTTGTTCTCCAAAAAATTGATGCGAGCTTTGAGTTTGTCCACTTCGTCCTTGAGCTCGTCCAGCTCCGAGAGATCCTTGTCGATGCACATAACACCTACCATTTCGTCCTTGTTGTACAAAATTTTTGCACGAACCAAAATACTGCAGCCCGTTCGTGTGGATTTATAGATATTTTGTTTTGGCACGCCAGACTTGAGCACGTCGATGATAACCGTGCCTGGAAGCACATCGTCCATGTACTTACCCATGATTTCACTCTTTGGCAAATCGTAAATCTGCTCCGACTTTTTGTTCCACACCGTCACGATGCCATGCTTGTCCACCACGCAAACCGCTTCGTCCATGTCATCCAAAATAAAATCCCTTGTCACAATATCCCACGATAACTTCTCTCTCTCCACTGCGCTCTCCTATCCACTGTCGAATTTTCAACACCTATGTTCATTGTATAACAAGAGATGGAATTTTTCAATAGTTAGGAGCGGATCATCTATGTTATAATAGATATAGGTTATGAGGATTCGGAGGAAAATATGAAAACAATCATTCTAATGGGCAGCCCACGAAAAAAAGGCAACACGCAGGCTCTTCTTGTGCCTTTTGTTGAGGAGCTCTACAAAAATAATGTCTCAAGCGATACGATTTGGCTCTATGACAAAAAGATCGAGCCTTGCATCGCTTGTCGAAAATGTCAGGCTGACCACAGCATCTTCGGCTGTTGGTACGACGACGATGTGCAGGAGATTTTTGACAAAATATTGGAGGCAGATCACATCGTGCTTGCGAGTCCAATCTACTCTTGGTATTGCACTCCACCGATGAAGTCTCTGCTCGACCGACTGGTGTACGGTATGAACAAATATTACGGCGACACCAAAGGACCATCGCTTTGGGCGGGTAAAAAAGTTTCGCTCATCGTCACTTGTGGTTATCGTCCAAAAAAAGGTGCGGATTTGTTCGAAGAAGGAATGAAGCGATACATCAAACATTCACAGCTTGAATACATCGGCATGCTGTGCGAGCGTGACCTCGGCTACAAAGCAACCTTTATGGATGATGAAAAAGAACAGCGTGCGAGGGAGTTTGCGAAAAATATCGCATCATTCTAGTGAAACACCTGATTAACCACAGAACTGCTCTACCTACTTAGGGAAACAATTCATTCCCCAAAGAGATGACGTCACTCAAGAAAAAAATAACAGCGCTTCACCAAAAACTATCAAGTTTCCCTATTTTCTTGGATTTCAATATTTGTGTGTCTCAAATCACAATTCCGCTGTCCCCGAAACTAAATCTGTAACTATTATTCATACATAACAAAACACCTCAAGTCTTTTGAATTTCCAATCGACCTGAGGTGTTTTCTGTTACCATCTAATTCAACTTCTAATTCTATTACTTTATCTTATCTATACATATTCTATGAATTTCTTTTCATTCCTGATTAAGCCAAGAATTTTTCCTGCGCTCTCAAGTAATTCAATAAATTTAGCTTACCCAAACAATTTTTCGAAACTATAGATGAGCTTGCCATCTTGTTTGCGGAAGCTTAGCATTCTAAAGTCGGTGTCCACATTTCCTTTTGCAGTAGCGTTGTCCATAATCGTGATATAGCTTACCTCTCCCTCAGAGTAAGAAGAATATGCTGCACCGGTGGAAACGACGTAGATATTTTTCGATTTGGATGCATCGCCGACGAGCTTGCGGAAGATTCTTTTTTCGCTTGCGGTGAGGTCAAAGCTACCATTCATCATAATGACGATGTTTTTGTTGCCGGATGCGAGCGCTTTTTTGAGTGCTGTCCATTGTCCGCTGGTTCCGCCGATTCCTTTTGCTGTGCTTAGCCCGAGGAATGTCACGCCGCTACTATCCAAAATTTGTCCAGCTTGGTTGATCGACTCTTTTGGTACTTTGATGTTGTTGCTGAGTTCTTGGTTCTTGTTAAACATATTGATCGCCACTTTTGCCGTAGCGGATTTTTCGATTACTTTGGCGTTGAGCACTTGTCCGAGCACATCATTTTTGTCGGAGCTGCCGTTTGGAATGATCGCAAAATCCATCACTCCAGTGGATTCTTTGAGACTTGGTGGCATCGTGTTGATTCCTGCCACCGAAATTGGAATGCTGGTCGTTGCACCGCCCGAAGAAATCATTAGCGTTCCGTTTCCGCCGGAGTTTGCTGTGAGCACGCCGTCTTGGTAGCTCACTTGCACGCCGCTTCCACTGACCGAAACTGCTCCCAATCGTACAGGATTCATCGAGGAGTCAAAGCCTTGCACGAGTAATTTCACCTGATCGCCTTGCACAATGCTGTCGGTCTCGAGCACTGCCTCAAGTCTAGACAGCGAGCCTCTTGCACTATTGTTGACCACAGCAAGACCATTGACCAGTTTACGCTCTTTGCCGACCATATTGTTGGTGATCACGCCATTGAGGATCATCTCGGTCGAGCCCCCGCCGTCGAGCATCATCGCATCCTTCACATTTTGCGATCTCAAAAACTGTGCTACGTCACTCTCGTCCATCCCGATATAAGCGTTTGTTCTTCCATCCGTCACCATAAAAATTAGTTTGTTGTCGTATGTGAGCCCGACTGCTGTACGTTGAGATTTTCCTTTGACCTGATGCGTAATCGGTGTGATTTGCCCGTTGCGAAGAATCATCGTTCCGCCGCCGAGCGCCAGTGCCATATTCGCATACGCCTGCTGCGCCGAGCTTTGGATCATGACCGAGTCACCCACGGAAAATTTGCTCGTAAGCTCCGCCGCCTTTGCTCCTGCAACCGCCACCACAAAGCCGTTGCTTGGGATTGGTACTGCGCCTTGCCCGATACGAATTTCGCTCACGGTATTGTTTTGCACAACCATCTCGGTGAGCTCAAGAGCAGCCGTTGAGCCAATGCTGTACTTGCGATATTCGCTGGTTAGCAAAATCGGATAATTGTATGAGGTCGAATGTTTGTTGACCGAAATGGACTGATACGACTGTCCATTGCCCATATTTTGCACCGACACGCCCGAAGAAAGATAGTCGAAGAAAATATTTTTTCCACCATCCATAATCATCGAAGCCATCTCGCCATTTTTGTACGATGGCGAAGAAATCAGCTTGTTGTTTTCAAACATAATCCCCATGGAATAGCTTGGATCGCTCATGCTAAAAAAGTCGCCGTTGATCGTAGCAACCGCATTCGGACTATTTGCATTGAGCACAGACAGTTCCTGACGGTTCACAAAACCTGTTCCTTCATTATATAAGATGTCGAGCGAAAGCGATGGATCCGAGAGGTCGGCAATCGTCAAATAGATGGACTGCACACCATTTTCGTAGGTCTGCACGATTCTTTTGTGCGTAATGCCACGACTGACTGGAATCTGGTAGCTACTCTCGTCAATCATCGATCCATAGCCTGGAAATGTAAGTAGCTGAATCGCCGCCAGCGATGCGACTGCGAATTTTTTAATTTTCGATTTTAGTCTATTTGTATTCGAAACATTTGGATAGCTCATGAATATCTCCTTCTTGCAAAATATTTATTCAAAAAACCTTTTATTGCTTTAACAAGATTTATTTAGTATGACATCTCTTCCCGAAAAGGAAAGGCATACCCAAACGCAACTCTCCACCATTTTGATGAATCGCATCGACATTTTGAACCTTCAATTCTAAAGTGTCAATGCATTCTTCAATAGAAAAATTGCCAACTCTTGCGAATTTTCCTTCGCAACCGCAAAGAATACTCGCTATTATTCATTATACAGGAAAGTCTTTGAGAAATAATTACAGCAAGGTTACACTTTCG
>JBHBDS010000052.1:0-17803 GCA_041784625.1 Filifactoraceae bacterium | reverse complement strand
GACGGTTTCTTTCACTTCATTGGTCGCAAGATCATACAATAGCACACGATTGACATCCACCATCGCAATGACGCTGTCGTTTTCGAATTGCTCCATCACAATCATATCCTCAAGCGTTTTAGAAAAAATCAGCTTCCCTTTAGCGGAATAACGATACACGTAGTTCGAAAGTTTGGTTTCGATGCGATACATCCCGTGCACCGTCGCCACATTGTTGTCGTTGATCTTGATCAATGTGAGCGTCGTCTTTGGATAAGTGAGGTCCTCCAGCAGTTTGCCGTCTTTTTCAAACAGAAAAATCCCCTCGACGCCCGATTCCGAGCGATAACGCACAATGAGATTGCCGCCTCGTCCCGCATAAAGCTGTTCTGGCATATTGCTCAGCTCCACTTTGTTCACGAAACTTCCTTTGCTATCGATAAAGTACAACAGCTTTTCGATTTTATCCAGCAGATAAATCATATTGTCCGATGTCGCCATATCCCACGATGCCACGGTAAACGGAATATCAAAGATTTCGCTTCCGTCCTTTTGGAGCAGACGCAAATTCGATGAATCGTACATCGCAATATTGGCACCCATCGGCAGAATCTTGGTGTCAGGCGAGTAGTTAAACTCAATCGTATAGTCCGACAGCGGCGTTTGACTGTGGACAAAGGTTTTGTATTGCTTTTTTGTCTCTGGGTTGAGAATTATGATAAGCAGCACAAAAAGAGCAATCCCGAGGAAGGAGAGTATCCTTGCAACTCTTTTTGCTCTTTTCTTTTTTAATTGCAGCTGTTCGCTTCTTTTCTCTCTCTCTTTGGCATTTTCTTGCTCTTGGAGAAAAAAGTCTAGCGCACGATCAATTTTCTCACGATCGATTTCGACCTCGCTCGTGTGCAACTTCTCGCTTTCAGTCTGCTGTATTTCATTTTGTGGATTATTGTTTTGTTCCATAAGAATTTCTGCTCCTTCTATCCGAGCTTGCTGAGCGCCTGAATCAGCGATTCCAATTGATTCTCGGAAGAATATGATATGCAGAGAGTTCCTTTGTGGGCATCTCCCTGTGTGTACACTTTACAGTCTAACACATCGGAGAGTTTTTCTAAAGCATCTTCTAAGAAAATATCTTTCTTTTCTCTTAATTTTTTGCTGTATTTCTCGGTTTCACGCACGGACATTTTTTCGCCGATGATTTTGTCCAGCAGTTTGATACGCTCCTGCTCCTCTCGAATCCCGACGAGGACACGGGCGTGCGCGTCTGAAATTTTTTCATCAATCAGCGCTTGCTGCAGCTGAGGACTCAGATTCAAAATACGAAGTGCATTGGCAATATAAGGTCTACTTTTGGAAAGCACCTTTGCCATTTGCTCCTGCGTATAGCCTTTGACCTCCATAATGTGCTTGATCGCTGCTGCTTCTTCAATTTTGTTGAGATCCTTACGCTGTAGGTTCTCAATCAGAGACACCTCCAACGAATCGTTGGATTCGCGTATGAGGACATCCACCGTTTCTTGTCCTGCAATCTGGCTTGCTCGATAACGTCTTTCGCCTGCGATGATCGTGTAAGTTTGTTTCTCATCGATTGGCGAAATATCTGGGTCGTTTGGCTTCACCAGAATCGGCTGTATCAGCCCGTAGAACTTGATCGACTCCGCCAATTCTCTCATCAACTCGGGCTCAAAATGTTTGCGCGGCTGATTCGGATCTGGAATGATTCGATCGATTTGAATCTCATGCAATTTATTCATTTTTACCTCTTATACGATTGGCTCCTTGGATGGCTTGCCCGCTTTGCGAGGATAAGCCTTGTCTGTGTTTTTTACCTTTTTGATGATCGCAATCTTATGGTTCCAATCCACCAGTGGGATTTGGACATCAAGCACCGACTCCAGCTCCCCACCGAGTACCTTCAGCGCCTTCTTGCTCGACAAAAGTTCTTCTTCGATCGATGGCCCTTTTAGGCAAATCATGTATCCTCCCTTTTTGAGAAAAGGAAGACAATATTCCAACAGCACGGGCAAATTCGCCACTGCTCGAGATAACACAAAATCATAGCTCTCTCGCTGATTTTTTTTGCGCGCGGCATCCTCTGCACGATCATGCTGAATCGTCAGTTTCGATAATCCAAGCTCTTCACTGAGCTGCTTCAAAAATCTCGTTCGCTTCTCCAGCGAATCAAGCAGCGTCAGATCAATCTCGGGCAAACAGATTTTGACTGGCACAGAAGGGAATCCCGCTCCCGTTCCCACGTCGATAAATCGCTTGTCCTCGTAAGTGACGCCTTGTTTTTTCAAATGCTCTAGTGCAAGAATCGTGGTGATCGAATCGACAAAATGTTTCTGATAGATTTCTTTGGGGTCGGTTATTGCTGTAAGATTTGTGTGCGAATTGTACGCAAGAAGAGAGTTCATATATTTTGCAAAGGACTCAGCTGGCACATTTTCCAGTGGCAATTGGAGCAACTGGATGGAATCCATCAGCAGCTGGTCCAGTTCTTCTTGCGGTACATTATTTATATGTGTTGACATAATTTTCTCCTCGCCGTTTCAGATGTTTCACATCCATTGTATCACAAAATGCGCAATATTTTCTTTGCTCGAGCAAAATTGGCGTATTCTAAGTAACACTCTCCGCATCCCGTAGAGCTTTTTGTAGACGTGCATTTTGTCCAGCGTCGCACAGAGAATCTTAATCTTTTTTGATCAGGTTGTTGAGCGCCGTCAGATTTGCTACGGCGCCTGCTGCTTCTTTGTTTGCTTCCGCTGCATCGATTAGTTCTGAGCGCAGAACCGTAATCTCTCTCGGCGCATCAATCGACAGCTTTACTCGATCGTTTCCGATATCGACGATCGTAATTTTTATTTTTCCATCGATGACGATGGCTTCTTCTTTTTTTCTTTGTAGTACTAGCATATTTCCTCCTATCCTTTGAGTGGATGTTTGAAGGAATATTTGCTATTCTCCAAAATCACTTGAACTGCTTTTTTTGTTTCTGGGTTGATCACGATTGGGCATCTAAAATTCACTGTGCTATCACTAACGGAATCTCGCACCACGCATACCACGTAGTACAAAACGCCTTTCGTATTTTTGTCAACCTCGAGTGCTTTGATGTCGCTATCTTTGATTTCTGGTTGATAGTCTGGCATTAGGAAAAACGGATTCATCAAAACAAAAGCCAAGTCTTCATCCTCTGTGCTTTGTAGACAAACCATCGCATCCGTGCCATCCTCGAAGTTCATAAGTGCAAATTTCTTGCTATTCTCAAATCCGAAAATTCCGTTATCGAATGTGAGAATCTCATCTCTTGAGAAGGTTACCTCTCCAAAATATTTTGTTTTCATGATCATTTTCTCCTTTTTTGGCTAGCTTTTGCTGCCAATTTTCTTGTTATGCCTCTGCTTCAAAGTTTGGGTCAGCGCTTTTTGGCACATAAATCGGCCCACCGATATATTCTATTATAACATCTGGGCGCTGAGTTATCGAGAACTCAATTGTGCCTGGAATAAATTCGAAGTCTCCGTTTTGGATTTTCCAATCAAAATTCAGCTTTTCCATATCGTATCGAATCCTCAAGTCCGGCTCGCTCCAGCTGATGTCTGGCCCTACGGTAGGGATTCTTGCCAATGTAAAATCGCCCGATGGAATATCCATGCTCATTTCAAAAATTTTGTCGAGCGCCTTGCCCCCTGCTAGTCTTGCGTCCATAAACATTTGGCCCTCCCTGCCTAGTTTTGCAGTCGCTTCATACGCAGCATTTTTTCCTTTCTCTGCTGCCTGTGCAATACTTCTTCTGGTTGTCGGAACGACGGTGTTTCTCGCTTCAAAAGTATCGATTCTCAGTTGAATCGGTTTTGACTCGATTCGCAGTCCGCCACCTTCTTTTCGGCTGATACTCAGCTCAACACTATCCGATTTTCTTTCGATGCGTGCTCCTGTGCTTTTCATCTCAACAGTGATTGGAACACTCGTAATTTTAATCAGCGGTTTCACGCTTAGACCTCCTTGTTAGCATTTTGCATTCCGTGCAATTATTTCATAAAATCTATAAATGATGGTTGGAGAATGCTTGTTCCCACTTTGAGCGCCGCATTGTATGCGTATTTTGCCCACTCGTAGTTGGAGATTGCCTGCTCCATATCCACATTTTCAATGGATACGATTTTTTCGTTGAGATTGAGTCTCCCATCGATCAATCGTTGCTCGGTGTTTTCGAGGAAATTCGAAATGGTTCCGATCGACGTGATTTCGTCGATTACTTTATTTCTTGCCGTTGTAAAAGCGTCGGTTAGTTTTTTTAGTTCTTCATCATCCAGCGTCGGTTTCGAAAACTCATTGGCGAGTTTCCCGACCAATGTGATGAGATTGTTGTCCACGCCATCCGAATTTTTGCCAAAGCCGAGGAATCGAATTGCTGGATACGAAATATTTTGCGCTGTTCCTTCCACTACGTCACCACTGTTGAACCCAAGTCCAAATCCTGTGTCCACATAGAGTTTTTCGTCAGCGAGCTTTTGCAATTCTGCTGCTGCTCCCTCGGTCACATTGATGCCGTGGTAGGTGAGCGTCTCGCCATCATCCGATAATTTGAGCGGCGCATTGTCGATCAAAGTCTGCGAACCACCAAACACAAATCGGTCACTGAATTTTGCATTGAGGCTGAGCACCATCGACTTTTGCATTTCACGAAATCCGTTGGCAATGGCTAGTCTTTGCTCGTGGCTAGTCGATCCGTTGATCGCTGCAAGAGAGTCCGCATGAATTTGCTCGGACATTTTGGACACTTGGAGCAGTCCTGACTCCACACTATCCAATCTCGCCTGCGCTTGCTTGATGTTTTCGATATGATCTTCGTTTTTGATATATTCTCTTCTCAGCTGAAACGCCTTGGTCGCTCCTGCTGGATCCTGCGCTGTCTTGCTGAAATTTCTTCTCGTCATTACTTTTTCACGAGCGTCATCGAGGTTGCCCATTGTTTTGGTCAGATTAGCGCTATAATTTCTCAATAGTGAATTGGTTGCTATTCTCATGATCTACCTCCCTACTACGCCCATGTTATTGATAATGGTTGCGACCGCTTCATCCAGCGTTGTCATCAGTCTCGCCGCCGCATTGTATGATTTTTGGTAATGAAGAAGATTCATTCCCTCTTCATCCAGCGACACTTGCGAAATCGAATCTCGCATATTTGCCACTTCTTTTGCTACCGTTTTATGATTTTCCATCATCGAAGAAGTCGAGTTGATGTCCAGCCCGAGCGTCGTGCCGATGTTGGTGAAATATTCTTGGAAACTTCCTTTGAAGATGGTGGTTGTTCCTGCTTGATAGTCTTTTTTGTCCCCAATTTGTTTGATCATATTGAGGATATTTTCGTTCGCACCCGTATTTTTGTATCGTCCATCGACAAACTCCGATGTTTTGGATGCTTTGATGTTCAGCGTTCCACTTTGCCATGCTTGGCTCACTCGGATATTTTTCGCCGTGATGTCGCCGCTGCCGTCATTTGCTTCAAACAAATTGTGTGGATTGCCATCCTTGTCTTTGTTTAGCTCATTGAATGTCGTTGCAATCTTTTCTGCCAATAGATTGAGCGATTGCTCGTAGTATCCCAGCCCTCTCGTGTCCGCTGTCGTTCCGCCAAACTCACCATTTTTGTTCAGCATATCCATCGACGCCTTGAGGATTCCCGAGGTGAGCGCTGGATATACATTCTCTGCCGATGTAGCTCCTGCTTCTTTCAGATTCAGTTTGTAATCGCCATAGCCTGCGCCTTTTTCAAAGTCGTATTCGCCATGCTTATCGTCAAACACGAGCGTCTTGTCGCCCGATTTGATGCGAAGAAGTTCAATGTTTCGATCTTTTCCAATCGATACAGTTTCTGTTTCTACCTTTATATTCACATAGCTTGCCAGTTCGTCAATCAAAAGATTTCGCTGATCCATCAATTCGAGCGCTGGATTGCCATGTACATGATTGGACTTGATGGTTTTGTTGAGGTTGACAATATTTTTTAGAATATCATTTACCTTGGTGATCTCAACATTTTCCATATTGTATTCGTGATCTTTTTTGACCACATCGAGTTGATGCGCATACTGGTTGAGCATCTTGGTAAGCACGTCTGCCGATGCACGCACCATATGATCGAACTCGTTGTTTCCAACTTCGAGCGACAATTTTTGGAGCATCGTGCTGAGGTCGCTCATCTGATTTTGGATTCCTGTTTTGGAAACTTCATCAAAAATACTTTCCAAGTCTTTGAGGATTTCTTTTCTCTGCTCGGTTTCACCAACTTTTCCAATTTCGTTGCGGAAACGAATATCCAAAAATGGATCCCGAATCTGAGAAATTCCTGCGGTCAAAACCCCCGCTCCGACGAAAACATTGTATTCGGATTTGTATCGGTCTGGTCCCGATCCAACGGTCAAACTAACAAGATCCAATCTTTGTCTTGTGTATCCTTCTGTATTGATATTTGCAATATTTTGTCCCGTAACATCTAATGCTTTTTGGCTTGCACGAAGCGCCAATCTCGCTGTGGTAAATCCTGCAAATGTTGATCTCATAGTTACTCCTTATACTCTCTTTTCGGAAAATCCTTTTTCCGCTTGGTTGGTTTTGTTTTCCTTTTCTTTTTCCTTTTCTCTTAGGCGATGAAGGATCGCATCGATGCTGTACAAATTTGCTTCAAGCGCCGTCTTGGCACTGTCTGCCGCATTGTTGAATACGGTGAGCGCATCCGCCAATTTTTGATACAGCTCGGTAAATTCTTCCTTGGCATCGCCATCGAGACGATGAATCACTTCTTGGAACGATAGGCTCTCCCATCCTAATTCCTTTTGGATGTCTGCTCGATGCTTCTCCAGCACTTTGAGCTGCATAATTCCTACCTGCTCCTTGCTCATACATTCTTCGAGCAACTTAATGTTGTTGTCCACAATTGCTGTTAATTTTGTTTTTTCCAGTTCTGCCAGTTCTCCAAAAAAACTGGTTAGCTCCAAAATAATGTTTTTGAACTTTTCCATACTACCCATCTGCTCCTTACTGAAGCCTCTCGAGATGATTCATCAGAATATCCGCTATGTCTCTTAGGCTTCCTTGCCTTTCTACTGCGCCGATTTCGTGCGCTGCTTTTGGCATTCCATAAACTACGCAGGAATTTTCATCCTGTCCAATTGTAAATGCACCTTTTCTTCTCATATGGAGCAATCCATCCGCTCCATCTCTTCCCATTCCCGTCAAAATAATTCCGACCGAGTTTTTGCCCGCCGCTTCGGCAACGGAGTGAAATAATACATCAACCGACGGCTTGTGTCCGCTGACTTTTTCGCCATCGCTACACGATACGGTGTATCCTCCGCCTGGTGATTTGACCACCTTGAGCTGAAGTCCGCCTTGTGCGATTAATATTTGTCCCGCCCGAATCTTGTCGCCGTGCTCCGCTTCTTTGACATCCATCTGGCAGATCGAGTCAAGCCTTTTGGCATACATTTCGGTGAATCCCTCGGGCATATGCTGCACGATGACGATTCCTGGCGTGGATTTCGGGAGATTTTTGATGACCTCGAGCGTTGCATCCGTTCCCCCAGTGGATGCGCCGATGGCAATCACGATCTGACTAAGAGAAGCACTACCGCTTGGCAATCCTTGCTCCGCTCCCTCGCTTTTTGAACCAGATAATTTTTCCACCCGATTCAAGGTTTCTTGCACCACCTTATTCATTTCGATGATTTCTTTATGTTTCATAGTTTTTTCCTAACGCTTTCGATAGGTGGCAGTCGCAACGTATGAATATCTCGTCTTTTCACGATTCAAACTCTCTGAATGTCCTATCATCAAATACGCCCCTGGGTTTGAATAATCGTAAAACCTTTCTACTAATGCATCCCTTGTTTGCTGGTCAAAATAGATCATCACATTCCGACAGAAGATGACATCAAATTTTTGTTTGAACTTGATCTCATCCATCAAGTTGAAGGTTCGAAAGATCACATTGTCTTTGATTTTTTTCGAAACCTTGTACTTTCCGCTTACAGTATCCTTTTCAAAATAACGATCTTTCCAATTGTTTGGCATATTCTTGAGCTCATCTTCGAGATAGCTCGAGTTCTGCGCTTTGTACAACACATTCTGCGAAATATCCGTCGCCAGCACCCTCGTGTCCCATCCGCCTTTTTCGCCAAAGTAATCTTTGAGAATCATCGAGATGGTGTAGGGTTCTTCTCCCGATGAACAACCTGCGCTCCATATCGCCAGACTTTTATTTTTTTTCGTTCGCTCGAGTTCTGGCAGAACCACTTTTTTTAGAAATTCAAAATGATTTTCTTCGCGATAGAAAAAAGTATAATTGGTCGTCAGCTTGTTGAGCATCAAATCGACATCGGAGGACGGCGCAGCGCTTGTAATATAATTTACATATTTCTCAAAACCGCCAAATTGCTCCTGCATTACGGTGGATTGCAAGCGGCTTACTATCAGCTGTTCCTTCTTGCTCAAATCAATCCCGTAATTTTTTTTCACGAAGCTGGTCAGTTTTAAGAAATCTTCATGCTTAATCCCTTGCATTTTCCTAGCCCCCACAATATTTATATCGACATTTTTTGCTAATTGTTAATAAGCAACTCGCAATCTAATATCATCAGCGTATCTTTTTCGTTCAATGTGATCACGCCGCTTACCATTTCTTGCGCATTGTTCTCTGGCATTGGTGAAATCTGTGCCGTGTTGATGTCAATTACGTTGACGACGGTGTCCACGACGATTCCAATCGCAATGCCTGCATATTCTACGACCACCACGCAAGCCTTATCATCGTATTCAATCTCTGGCTTGCCAAGGCGCAACCTAATGTCCACGATCGGGATGATGCGCCCACGAAGGTTGATGATTCCTTTGATGTAGTACGGAAGCATCGGCACTTTGGTTGGTTTTGTATTGGTAATAATTTCGGTCACATAAGTGGTATCAATTCCAAACAGCAGTCCATCGGATCGGAAGTTTAGAAATTTTTGCATATTGCTGTAATAATTCATTTCTTCCACAGCATTTTCTATTTTCAGCTCCATAGCTCCCTCCTAAAATCTACCATTGGATACAGCGTACAAATTCAAAATATCCAGAATCAAGCTGATGTTTCCATTCCCCATGATCGTACAGCCCGCGATTCCCGAGTCTTTGATGTTGTAGTTGTTAAGATAAGACGGCAACGGTTTTACAACCACTTGCTGCTCGCCGATGAGTTCATCGACAAATAGACAATATCCTTTGTCGCCTGCCTCCACCCAAATGAGGATTCCATCTTCAAAATTCGTGTAGCGTGAATCGATTCCATACAATTCATGCAGACGAACGATTGGCAAGAACTCGTCCATTTTTTTGATCATTTCTTTGCCATCGACATTGCGGATGATTTCGTCTTGAGACACTTTGAACGATTGACGAATATTGTTGATCGGAATCGTAAAGGTCGATTCGCCCACTGCTGTTTCCATTCCCGCCACGATTGCAAGTGTGAGCGGAATCTTGAGCATCGTTTCCGAGCCTTCGCCAAATTCGCCTGTCATCACCACACTACCACCGAGCGACTCGATATTTTTGCGCACAACGTCCATTCCCACGCCACGTCCCGAGTATTCGGTGACGCTGTCGTTGGTGGAGAATCCTGCGCTCATAATCAATGCGATTGCCTCACGTTTTGTATATTCACTTCTTGGCTTGATAAGCAATCCTCTGCTCTCTGCTTTGTCCAAAATTCGCTCGACATCGATTCCTTTTCCATCATCCGTGATACTGATGATGACCTCGCTGCCTGTGTGGCTTGCCGAAAGGGTAATCGTGCCTTGCGGATTTTTACCTGCTGCGATACGATCTTCAATCGATTCAATTCCGTGGTCCATCGAGTTGCGGACGATGTGCATAATCGGATCGCCGATGTTGTCCACGATGGATTTGTCTACTTCCGTATCCTCGCCTTCAATCACAAGCTGTACATCTTTGCCCAGGTTCTTGCACATATCACGCACGATACGATTCATTTTTTGGAACACGCCAGCGACTGGCACCATGCGCAGCGACATCGCAATATCTTGTAGCTCCGAATTAAGTTTGCGAAGCTGTCGAGCCGATTTCGTAAAGCTGTCGAGCTTGAGCCCTGCAAGATCTGGCGACGCCGTCACCATCGACTCGGTGATTACAATTTCGCCCACAATCGCCATCAATTTGTCCAGCTTGCTCAAGTTGACTGAGATCAAACTCTGTTTTGCATTTGCATTAGCGCCGCCATTGCTTGGCGTTCCTTGTGCCGCTGTTTGTGGCGTTGCTTGTGGCTGCGCAGTTTGTTCCTGCGTAGCAACTTTTTCTTCCTGCTTTTCTACTTTTTCTTCGGATTTTCCTTGTGAAGAATGCTCTTCTGCTCCAGCACTGCAGAGTTCCACGAGCTCATACTCACGGATGTTTACCGCTTGCTGAATTGCAGTTGCAGCAATCGCCGCATCTTCTTCATTTGCAACTTTGATCAAGAACCCATTTTCCAAAATATATTGTGCGGTATCTGGATTGGTCTCCACATCCGCTGGCTCAAACTCTGGATCAACGCCATGTTCACGAATCGAATTGACAAGCATAAACGCACGCAGATTTTCCATCCCTGCTCCGTCGTCAAAGAAAATCCGAATCCCCTGACAAAGTGCGGAGGATGCGGATAACTCTTGCGCCGCAGTTTCTGCAGATTCTTCATTGGCAATCTGTCCACTTCCTATTTTCGCCAAATATCTATTAATGTCCTCTATATAGCTGTCGATATTTTCATTGAGAGCTTCTCCGTTTTCAAGCTTTGCAATTTCGCCGATAATATAATCCACGGAATTAAAAACCAAATCGAAAAGTTCTCTACGAGCCTCTTCAGGCACTTCTTCCATTCCTTTTTCACGAATGAAGAAGAACATGTCCTCGATACGATGTGATATTTTCATCAGTGCATTGAGATCCATCATCGCTGACGATCCCTTGATCGTATGCATGATGCGGAAGATTTCATTGATATGCTCGCTGGTAAAGTCTTTATCCTTTTCCGCAGCTATCAAAATTTCTTCCAGTTGTGCAATCAATGTATTGGTTTCAAACAGATACATATCCAGCATGGAGTCCATTCCATTTTCCATAATCAACACCACCTTGTATTTTTTGAAATAAATGTTATATAATTGTATCGGATAAGTAGGAAAAAAAATAATATTTTTGAGATAAAAAGGTGATGAAATGGCAAATATTCTAAAGGTTACAACCCCGCCCTCGACCACATATAACAATACGGTCAAAGGGAATCAGCAGGTTGTACAAAATCCGCAGATCAAGAATCAGGTCGATTTGCAACGAGTCAGTCGCAACGACCAAAAAGAAGCGCAGCAGGGTCTAGCAAAAAATCCGATGCACTACACTTCCAATTACAATAAGTTTTTGGAAAGCATCCAAAATTCAACCCCTGCAAGCAATATTTTGCGTGAGTTTTTTGGCTCGAGTTTTGAAGGCATTGTGCAAAGCGCAAGCGATCATCCTGCGCTGGCAAAAGATCTCTCCGACCTGCTCGAGATGATTTCACTCGATGAGGGCGATTTCTCTGCCTTTGCCAAAACGCAGTTCAAATCGGCAGCTCCATTTCAGTCGCCACTATTCGATGTGCTGAGAGGTTTGATGAACGAGAGCAATTCGGTTGATCTCAAAGCGGACATTTTGAAATTCGCCAAAATGTTCAACGATATGACCTCGGGCGAGCGCATCTTGGGCGGCATCGAGCGCAATCTCGAACAATTGAAGGAATCGATTCCTCGTAGCGACGCAGAGCTTTTGCAAAAACTCATTAACAATCTCAAACCAAATGCAAAAAACGGCGATACGGCGCATAATTTGAATCTGCTCAAGAATAATATTTTGCCACTTTTATCCAAATACATCAGCCGCACCAACGATCTTGGCAGAGTGCGTGATCTGCTCAGTCTGTTGTCACTGAATATTTCTCGCTACGAAAATGGTTCGAGAGACAATGTGCTCACTGCACTAAAAAATCTCACATTATACAACAGTTTCCGAGAGCGTGTCGGCATTATGGAAGAAACTTCCCTCGAGTCCGTGCTCTCAAGGCTCGAGAATGAAAAGGCAGCGCTTAGCAATCCACTGGCGGACAAGCTCAGCAGCATTTTAGAAAAAGGTCTCAGCGGTCAAGCGGGCTACGAAAATCGTGTGATTTTTGAAAACCTTGCACGCAGCATCCTCGTCAACGAGAGCGTATATATGCCGCTTCTCTACACATTGATTCCTGCTGAAATTGATGGGAAGCAATTTTTTTCTGAAATGTGGATTGATCCAGACGACGGGAATCGCTCGCTGCTTGGTGAAGAAGAGCGCATCCATCGTGTGTTTCTCCGATTCAACATCGAGGAGCTCGGCAATTTTGATATGATTATGAATATGAAAGATGGCAATGTCGATCTGCAGCTACTCTGCCCTGAATCGCTCGACAAAAATTTCTGGCAGATAAGGCAAGACCTCGGCAAGATTATCGAAAAAAATAATCTGCGCCACAATCAAATTTATGTAGAATCTGGCGCAAGTAGTCTTTCGCTCATCGAAGTTTTCCCAAAAATCAAGGAAGGAAAGAATAATATCAATGTCAGCATATAATTTTGAAAGCAAGAAAAAAGCCGTCGCCCTTCGATACGACGAAGAGCGCAACGCCGCTCCGATTATCGTCGCATCGGGCATGGGCTATATGGCGGAAAAAATCTTGGAAGTCGCCGAGAGCAATCAGGTGGCAATTCACGAAGATTCTTCGCTTGCGACCATTTTGACGCAGCTCGAGCTCGGCTCCCCAATCCCCGAGGAATTATACCAGACGATCGTTGACATTTACGTCTATCTGCTGAATTATTCCTCCAAATCAAAGCCGACGAGAGAAAAGGCAGAAGAGGTAGCATCGGTCGAGTCGTAAATTTTTCAATAGCAAAACCAGCGAATCATTGTTCCGCTGGTTTTTTTGTGCTTTCCATTTACTTTGCACCGATTTCATCCATGCCGTAGTCAAATGCTTTGAGATTCATCTGCGTAAATTTTTGTGGCACATTTTTTGTGATCGACTGATGCCAAATTTCTCGTGGAATTTCCAAAAAATTCGCTGCCACACCAAGCATGATGATGTTTGCCACCGCTGGATTTCCGAGCTCTTTTGCTTTTTCGGTTGCTTGTAATTTTATGATTTTAGATTTTTTGCCAATTTCTTGCTCGATGTCCGTCGCATACTCCGCTACGCCCTGCTGCACGAGCGCTGGCGCAATCTCATAATCGTTGAGGATTGCCACCGAGCCCTCTTTCATCATTCCTCGCCATCTGCGTCCTTCAAGAATTTCAAACGCGATTAGAATGTCGCCCTCGTTTGGCGCAATATTGGGCGAAAAGATTTTTTCTCCCATTTTGACCGAGCCCCAGATTTTGCCCCCACGCTGAGACAGCCCGATCACGTCATTGGTCTTCACATCGTAGCCTGCAAGCAGAGCCGCCTCTGCCATAATCTGTGTCGTGAGCACAAGCCCTTGCCCTCCGACTCCTGCAATAATAATATTTTTTTCGTTCATGGCTACTCTCCTTTTTTTGGCGCAAGATGCGTTACCGAATGTTTGATCGCTCCGACTGGACAAACCTGTGCGCAGATTGAGCATCCAACGCATTGGCTTGGGTCGATGGAAGATTTTTCTTTTTCGATGCCGTCATATTTTTTCATACGAAGCGGCGGACATGCGGTCTTGATGCAAGTTTTGCAGCCGATACAAATTTCTGGGTCGACATAGTAGTGCGGTTCTTTGATTTTGAATTTGAGTGCGCACGGTCTGGAGGTAATCACGATTGAAATTCCTGGCGTTGCAATCGCTCGTTTGATTTCTTTTTTCGCTTTGTGGTATTCGAACTGATCAATGCGAACCACATCTTCAAATCCCATCACCTTCAGCAGTTCATCTATCGAAATATCCTGTCCCGCTCCATCCCTCTGCTGCGATGCTGCCGTCGGCTGTCCTCCCGTCATCGCTGTCGTGCCATTGTCCAGCACGAGAATCGTAATATTCTCATCTCCATTTAGCTGATATCTGAGATTTGCAAAGCCCGACAATCCGCTGTGGAAAAAAGTTCCGTCCCCTATCACCGACACGAGAGGAGAAGAATCTCCCTGCGCATCCATCGCAAGACGCATTCCCTTGATCATCCCAAGCGAAGCGCCCATGCTGATGTTCGTCTGAATCACATCAAAAGGGTAGAGCAACCCCATCGTGTAGCAACCGATGTCGCCGATCACACGCACTTTTTCTTTTTTGAGAATATCAAACACGGGACGATGCGGACATCCTGCGCAAAACAGAGGGCCTCTGCCCGTCGTATCATCTTCTGGCGCATCCTCGAAATTGCGCTCAAAAATAATGCCAGAGTCGACCAATCCTTTTTCAATCGTCTCGGTATTGAGCTCTCCTGTGAGCGAAAAATATTTTTTCCCCTCACAAGCGATGCCGTGTAGCACGAGCTCATTTTCCATCAGCGGCATCATCTCTTCAATCACGATAATGCGAGAATATTTTTCCGCCAGTTTTTTGATTTTTTGAATCGGCAATGGATAAACCAATCCGAGTTTGAGCACGGAGAGTTTTTTGGAAAGGCGGCTGTTCACTTCCATCAGATTCTCATACACAATCCCAGATGCGATGATCAGCACGTCGCTCTCGCCCTCGGTGAGAACATTGATGCTCGACTCATCCGCCCAAAGACTGAGCTTTTCGATACGCTCCTTCATATCATATTGCGCCGCAAAAGTATACGGTGGCAGCATACAATATTTGTTTGGATCAGGCGAAAATGCTTTTGGCGAAACCTCCTGGCGATCCTTCAGCTCCACCACGGAACGAGAATGACACAGCCTCGAGGTGATTCGGAGCATCATCGGCATTTCAAATTGTTCGCTAAACTCCAGTGCAATTTTGGTAAAATCTTTTGCCTCCTGCGAGTTGGACGGATCGAGCACGCCCATATTCGCAAACTTTGCAAGGAGACGATTGTCCTGCTCATTCTGCGAACTCGCCATCCCTGGATCATCGCCCGTTACGAGCAAAAACCCGCCATTCACCTTGGTCTGTGTAAAAGTCATCAGCGGATCCATCGCAATATTCACACCAACATGTTTCATAAAACAAAGCGATCTTGCGCCCGCCATCGACGAGCCAATCGCCACTTCCAGCGCCACTTTTTCATTTGTCGAAAACTCCGAGTATATTTCAGGATATGACTTGAGATTCTCCAGAATCTCCACCGTCGGCGAGCCCGGATAACTCGCAGCAACTCTGCCCCCAGCTTCATAAAAACCGCGCGCAATCGCCATATTCCCCGACATAATCATTTTGTCCATACATCCTCCTGTGCACTAAGAAAATCGTTTGCCTCATTTCTACCACTTTTTCTGCCCGCATAATCTCGAAAAATAAATCCCCTTTTTCAGCACAAAAAAAGTGCCAGCATCGCCAGCACTTATTGTTCATTTTTTCTATGATTCGTGATTTGCTTTTCCTGTGATTTCGTCGATGGTAATCTTGTACACTGAGGTTGCTCTTGCGCTTTTGCGGATCATTTCGTCAAACAGATCGATATGTTCCATCGCATATTTTTCGCTGATGAGTCTGAGTCCGTGGATTTTTTCTTCTTCATCCTCGACGAGTTCTGCGTGTCCAGTTACTACTGCGCTCTGGTACTTGGTGGTGTAGAGCAGTGCATCGTTGCGGAAATAGCTTACGAAACTCAGGCATACTCTCGCATCACGCTGGATATTTTCGATTTTTTGTCCTGCTTTGGCGCAGTGGAAATAGAGCACCTTGCCATTTCTCGCTGGCGACACGGGCACCACATATGGCGAGCCATCCGCATTGACGGTCGCAAGCACGCCGTAGCCCGATTGATCAATGACCTCGAGTGCTTCTGCCTCCGAAATTTGTAGATCCTTTCTTCTCATATTAACTCCTTATTTCGCTAGCACGTCATGATAACTTTCGTTTTTTTCAAAAGCCTTTACCGCATAAGAACATTCTGGGATAATTTTTGCTCCCTCTTTGCGTGCTTTTTCGACAACCGCATCGACCAATTTGCCTGCTACGCCCTGTCCTCGGAGCGACTCATCGACAAAAGTTCGGTTAAAATGCCATTCTACTTCGCCTGGGAACAGCGCCTCTGCGATCAGTTTTCCTTCTTCATCATTTAGAAAAATTCTTCCTTGCTCTTCTTGAAAATTCATATTACATCCTTTCTTACAACGAAAAAATAAATCCCTCAAACTAAAAATTCTCGACGATTTTTTCTTTGATATATTCTGGAATGCTTTTGCCTTCGATGGTTGCTTCTCCACCGCCGATAATGTCTGGTGTCACTTTGAAGAAGTTGATGACGAGCTTGTTGCCTACCACAAGAAATTCTTCTTTGTTCGCTGGGATGAATACCACCTCGATGCTTGGCGCTTGGATGTCTTTAGCTGCATTGATTTGCTCTGGCAGATGATCGAGATTGAGCACTTTGAGCGGCGCAACCATCTCTCTCATATAATCCAAATCCTCAAGCATCCACATATTGTTGTTCCAGAATTGGCGTTCTTTTTGTGCTCCACCGTTGAGCATTTCACGGTTGGAAATTGCGCTGAGAGCTTTTCGCACAGACTCCGCTTCAAAAGTATCATCGTAGAGCAGTTTCATCTCTGGAAATTCGCTCAGCTCAGTTAAGAATCGTTCATTCACCTTTTCACGATCCGCAATTGCCGTCCAAAAATAAATCATCGATTCGATTACATTCATGTTGTTTTTGATCTCTTTTACCATTTTACACACTCCTCATGTTGGTAACCGCTGACAATTTTGAGCGGCTTATCCGTTTTCATTTCACCCAATATTTTAGCACAAATCACAACGATTTTCTATGAAAAAAAGATGAGCGCTCAACCCATCTTTCTCGTTTTATTCTACTGCTTCAACTATTATCCCTTTTGTACATCCTAATGATGTTTTTGAAATTTTTGGTGCAATGTTGTATCAACTTTTATTTTGCAAACAATTTTTTGAGTTCATTGGCAATAAATGCTTTTTTGCTCACAAAATTCTCTTCGTTACGTGTCATCACGTAGTAAACAAGTTGGCTCGTGATAAGCTGAATCCAAGTCACCAGCAATTCTTCATCCACTTGCTGCTCTTTGGCAAATTCACGCACATCGTCCTCGAGTTCCTTGTTCAGCGCATTGACGCTTGGAATGATACTTTTCGAGTACACTGGATGAGCGAGTACTTCCAGTGCAAAACGCTGCTCTGGCATGGTTTTTTTGGTGTAAGACTGAAGTTTGTCCATCATCTTGTCAATGTCGTTGAGATTTTTGCGAATAATCTCTACTGTGCCAGTCTTATAGCGCTCATAACAGCGCTTCACACATGCAATGACTGCATCGTTTTTGTCCGAAAAATAATAATAAAGCAGTGCTTCGTTTACGCCTGCCTTAGCTGTCAATTTTTTTGTCGACGCTTTGTCGATACCATATTCGGTAAATGCCTGAATAAATGCGTCGAGCATCTCTTCTCTTTTAATGTCAGACTTCATACTTCCTCCTTCTGAGGTGATCCCCCCTCTAAAAATAATCGTTGAAGCGGATATTCCGCTGCGTGCTCAGTATAAAGTGACGTTCTCGATTGATGTGAGCCAATCAAAAAAATGCAATTTTTTTCATTGTATCATAAATAAATTTCAAAAGCTAGAATTTTTTAATTAT
>JBHBDS010000051.1:0-15903 GCA_041784625.1 Filifactoraceae bacterium | reverse complement strand
CATAATTTCTTTCATCGTGCGCTGCACCTCGGTGAGCGAACGAGAAATTACCCCGACCTCTCCTCTTTGTCTGGAGTATACAACCGATGGTGAACGATCGTCCATCGACAAATCGTATTTTGCCATCGCTTCGATCTGCTTGCTCAATCGTCCGATTGGCGTTCCGACCGAAATCGCCACCATAAAGATGATCACCATGATTACAGCAAGCGAGCCGCCGCCGATCATGATCATAAATTTAGATAGCTGTGTCGATGCTTCGAGCACTTCGCTCTTTGGCACTTCGATGACCAAAGTCCATGTCGTTCCATCTAGCGGCTGAGTTGCGAATAGTTTTTCTTCCCCATCGTATTCGAACTCAAAGTACTCTGGTTTTCCAGTTAGCAAATGTTTTGCCAAATTTTGCGCTTCAGCGCTGACATTTTGAAGCATATTATCTTCTAGTGTCAATGTATCATGTGAAATAATATCCCCGTTTTGCGCGAGAATAAATGCCTTCCCGCTTTCTTTGATTTTTACTTCGCGAACAATTTGTTGAACCGCTTCGAAAGAAACGTCGATTCCGAGAACGCCCACTCTTTTTCCATCCTCACGAATCTCTTTTGCAATCGTTAGTACGGTCGATTCCCCCGAGCCGATCGTATATGGATTGGACAAAATAATTCCGCCACTTTGCACCGCTTGAACATACCAAGCTCTTCCCGTTGGGTCGAAATCCGCTGGTGCAACCCATCCTGCTCCGTCCAAAAATGCTTTGTCTTCATAACCCATAAAGAAATCCGTGATGTCGTCATGTGTATTGGTATAGTAAACCAATTTCTTTTCGAGTTCTTCTCTTGACGATTTTTCGTACGCAAGTTCCGAGACAAAAATACTAATATAGCTTTTCTTCTCTGAAAGCAATGTTTCGATATCGGATGCATATTTTTGAACCGTAGTTTTCATCAGACTGTTACTTTCTTCTAGCAACAATTTGCTCGAATAGCGAAAAGCAACAAGCGACAGCGCAACGATCACTGCAAGTACTGGCAAACCGATATATAAAAGCATTTTTGTTCTAAGTTTCATAAATACTTTTTCCTCCCCCTAAAAACTTTCCTATCTCTATTTCGGCAATTAGTACATATTGTTAAGTAGCAACTTTGTTCTAATTGTTGGGCGATTAATTAAGAGCATTTTCAGCAAAATCAGTGAAGCGATTGAAATGTCTTTGATTTTAATATTGAGTCGATAGAAAGAATGTTATTATTTTTGTCTTTTTTTGTGCAAAAAAATTTTTTCTGTCCAACATTATTTTTTTGTTGTACGAAAAATTCGCAACAAAAAAGAAGACGAACCCAGATACTTGTAATTTGAAATATCTAGTTTATCTTCTCTCTGAAGCGACAAGATTGAGCAGCGATTAATGTCCTTTTCTAAAATCGATTGTTCTCTCTTGTTTTTTCTCTTTGCTTTGCGTACATTTTCTATGAACATTCGAATTTATCGGATTAGACTACCGATTTTCTCTCTAATGTTCTTCCAATATTTTCAGGTCGCAGAATCACTACAGCACTTTTGCGAGTTTTTCCATAAACATTTGTTGCACTACTTCGTGTTCGCCCATTCCCGTCATATCAATCGCCACTTCATAGCCCGCTTCGGTCAAGATGGTTTTCCACGAATCTTCTTCGTCGGATGCCATATCGTTTTGCGCATGGTCGCCAGCGACAATCATAAATGGCTTGAGCAGAATTTTTTTGTAGCCCTTGTCGGCGATTTTTTCGATCACGTCCTCGAGCATCGTCTTGCCCTCTACCGTACCGATGTAGATATTTTCTTTGCCGATTTTGCGATATTCCTCTTCCAAGCGATCGTATGCCAAATCTGCCACCTCATGCTCCGAGCCATGACCCATAAAAATCAGTGCGTCGCAGCCCTTGAGATCGTTTAGCGCATCGTCTTTTGCCAAGCGAGCAAAATCTGCATCTTCAAACAGCAGCGGCTGCGCAATCGGTCCGTATTCACGAGAAAGTTTTGCGTACTCGAATCCGTCCAAAATATGTGTCGAAAGCGTTGCGATTTTTTCGAATCCTCGACTGCGAAGTGCTTCCAGCCCTTCTTGCGGCGAATGGATTTTCATATTGTCTCGAGTCAAAAGCTTTTTGCGAATCATATTCGATGTGAACGCTCTTTCAAAAACTTCCTCTCCGTATTTTTCTTTGACCAAGTTTTCGATGGACTCGATGCATTTGATTCTTGTTTCCTCATAACTTGTTCCAAAACTCGCTACCAAAATTCCTGTGCTCATTTTTCCTCCTGAGTAGTCTATTATTTTATTTGCTTGAAAGCAATTCTCATTTTCCTAGAATATTATAGCATCTATTCTCAATTTTGGATAGCAAATTGAGCGAAAAATTGTATGAATGAATTTATATTAAAGCGTTGAAAACCCGTTTTCAAAAGTATTTTGTTTTGATAATTTTGGTGTGAGTTTCGCCTACAAAAAAGGAAGCAGTGGAGCTCTTCCAATTTGGTTTCAATCGCTTGACCAAATTTTTTCTCTTCTGCTTCCTTTATTATTTTGAATTCTTCTTCAGAAAATTTTCCCTCCGAATCTTTTGTTGAAACTATTCTCTAAAACTTTCTATAGAACTTTTCTTACCTATAGCATTGTAATTCCGATTGTGCTTTGTGGTTTCATACAAAAGTTCGTTTGATTATTAAATAATATTGATTTTTCCTCGGTACACGATTCCGTGCTGGATGTCGATAGAAATTTCTTCGCCAGACTCAATCGCTTGCGTTACATTTTCTGCGCCAACGATCACTGGGATTCCAAGGCTTACTCCAACAATCGCCGCATGACTTGTCAAGCCGCCTTCTTCGACAACGATCGCCGAGGCTTTTTGCACCGCTTCCATAAAGTCAACGTCGGTGAACTTGCCGACAAAAATTTCGCCTGCATTAAACTCGTCGGATGAACTCTCTACCACTCTTGCGATTCCTGTGATATTTTTGTTTCCGATTCCGATACCGTTTGCGATGATGTCGGATACCACATGCACTTTGATCAAGTTGGTTGTTCCGACCTGTCCCACTGGAACTCCTGCCGTGATAACCACTTTGTCACCCGCTTTGACATAATTCTTTTTGAGTGCAAGCGATACGGATTGCTCAAACATTTCGTCCGTGGACTCCACACTTGTACCAAGCACACTCTCCACGCCCCATACGAGCGAAAGTTGTCTTTGAACCGACTCTTTGCTCACCGATGCAATGATCGGTGCACTCGGACGGTAGCTCGATACCGCTTTTGCTGTGTAGCCTGAAGTAGTTGCTGTCAAAATGGCGTTTGCTGCAACGTCTACTGCGAGCGCACAGGTTGCATGGCTGATTGCATTGGTGATCGTGACGGATCGTAGCTGTTGTCTTTCCGAAAGCAATCTTTCGTAGTTGAGCGTGCCTTCGGTTCTCTTTGCAATTCTTGCCATTGTTTCGAGCGCATCGATTGGATATTTTCCTGCAGCAGTCTCTCCCGAAAGCATAATCGCATCCGTTCCATCGTAAATTGCGTTGGCAACGTCGGTTACCTCAGCACGAGTTGGTCTTGGGTTTCGTATCATCGAGTCGAGCATCTGCGTCGCCGTGATTACTGGTTTGGTGAGCAGATTTGCTTTGCGAATCAACATTTTTTGTACGATTGGAATTTCTTCTGTTGGAATTTCAACGCCAAGATCGCCACGAGCGACCATGATTCCGTCTGAAATTCGAAGGATCTCATCGATATTATCTACGCCCTCTTGGTTTTCGATTTTGGAAATAATCTGGATATGCTCTGCGCCTTGTTCTTCCAAAATTTCACGAATCGCCATTACATCCGACGCTTTGCGCACAAAAGATGCGGCGATAAAATCGATGTCGTTTTTTATTCCAAACAAAATGTCGCCACGATCTTTTTCCGTGATCGCCGGAAGATTGATTTTTACATTCGGCACATTGACGCCTTTGTTATTCTTGACGATTCCGCCATTTTCCACACGAGTGATGATATCTCCACCTTTTACCTCGAGGACAGTCAGCTCAATCAAACCGTCGTCAATCAAAATGGTGTTTCCTGGCTTCACATCTGCTGCAAGACCTTCGTAGCTTACAGAGCACTGCTCCTGCGTTCCCGTCACTTCTTCTGTTTTGATGGTAAATGTTTGTCCCTCAACCAATTCTACTTCTGGCAATTCAAATTTTCCAGTTCGAATTTCTGGTCCTTTCGTGTCGAGCAAAATTGCTGTCGGCGTTCCGAGTTTTTCACGCACGGATTTGATTCGATCAATACGAGCTTGGTGTTCTTCATGCGATCCATGAGAAAAGTTGAGTCGGCAAACATCCATTCCTTTTTGAATCAATTTTTCCAAATTCTCAGCTGATTCACTGGATGGTCCGATGGTACACACAATTTTTGTTTTTTTTAAATTCATAGTTCCTCCTAAATCGCTAACGCTTTGGATAGCTCATGCATTTTTAGATCAAATTTTCGTGGAAGTTCGAGCGCTTCGATGATGTCCATATCAAAAATATGGTTGTTTCGAATGCCGACCACTCGATTTTTCTTCCCTTGGATTAGACACTCCACCGCTTCGGCGCCCAGCTTGCTTGCGAGCACTCGATCATAATTTGTCGGACTGCCGCCACGCTGCACATGTCCCAAAATCGTCGTACGGCATTCCATATTTGTTCGTCTTGAAATCTCGTCCGAAATTTCATTGGCAGATGCTGCACCCTCCGCAACAACGATGATACTTTGCGTCTTGCCACGCTTTGCACTTTCGATGAGTTTTTTGCTGATGGCGTCCAAATCATATTCAATCTCTGGAACCAAAATCGCTTCTGCTCCACCGCCCATTCCTGCGTAAAGTGCAATGTCTCCGCAGTGGCGACCCATCACTTCGATGATGCTCACTCGCTCGTGAGAGGATGACGTGTCACGCAGCTTGCCGATCGCTTCAACCGCCGTGTTGACCGCTGTATCAAATCCAATTGTATATTCTGTATATGCCAAGTCGTTGTCGATCGTCCCAGGGATTCCGATCGCTGGAATGCCACGCAAACTCAGTTCTCTCGCTC
The DNA here is from genome assembly GCA_041784625.1 of Filifactoraceae bacterium. Classification (GTDB taxonomy): domain Bacteria; phylum Bacillota; class Clostridia; order Peptostreptococcales; family Filifactoraceae; genus JAUNKE01. Next base: position 10,803 of record JBHBDS010000051.1, on the reverse strand, counting down.
CCAAAAAACTTCCGTCGCCACCGATGACGATTAGTCCATCGATTCCTTTTTCACGCAGCGCAGAAATCGCCATCTGTTTGCCTTCTTCTTCCAAAAACTCGAGCGCACGAGCCGACTTTAGAATCGTTCCGCCACGCTGAATAATATCCCCAACCGAAGAAACTTTCATCTCGATAAAATCTCCGTTCATCAAGCCTTTGTATCCTCGCACGACGCCGTACACTTCGATATTGTTGAAGATGGAGTATCGAACCACTGCACGGATCGCAGCGTTCATTCCTGGCGCATCTCCTCCACTTGTCAAAACTGCAATTCTTTTCATTTTACCTCCAGCGGGATATTTCTGTTCCCTTTGCATAAAAAATAATCCCACTTATCGCAAAAAAATATTCATAAAATTTTCTATTTGGATTATACCACTTTTTTCTCGATTTTTCACAGGAAAAATATTTTTATTTCCAAAAAATATCTCCCATTCATTTTTGCGTGGAAAAACCGCCAACAAATTTTCTCTGCTGGCGGCGAACAAATTTTTCTTCTTCACTAAACTACAACATTACTTTACCACGACATTTTCTTCGCCGAGGATTTTTTTCATTTGTTCCATCGCTTCCTCATTGCATTCCATCGTTTTGTATCGCTCGGATTGAAAGCTCTGTTTTTTTTCAGCGTTGTAAAATATCACCGGGTTGTCTCCTGGGTTTTTGAAAATCACTCGCTCAAGTTCATAAATTCGTCGATCCGAAAGATTGTTTACCTTGAGATAAATCGATCGCATATCCGGGATCTCATCAAAAAATTTGATTTCTGATGCTATAATTTTGACTCGATCATCTTCTTTGATCTGCAAACGTCCTTTGACGATTAGAATTTCGTCAGGTGCCATGTGGTTGATTTTGATTGTACGGAGCACCGTCGGGAACACGATGACCTCTACATCTCCATATTCATCTTCCAGATTCATGAACGCCATCATATCGTTTTTTCTCGTTGTCTTGAATGTTTTGTTGGCAATGATTCCGCCAAAGATGATCATCTTGTTATCATCGTATTGATAATGCAGATAGTTTTCTTCCATCTCACGGAAGTCCAGCGTGTTGTGCGTCGTCATTTTTTTGAGTTGGTCCGAATATTCTTCAATCGGATGGCCGCTGACATATAGCCCGATCATATCTTTTTCCATTCGAAGTTTTTCTCGAATGTCAAAATCGACATATCTTGTCATGGCAATGACGTCGTCCGAAACCGCCGAATTGCCGAGGGACGTATCGAATAGTGACACTTGCCCTTCGATATTGCTTCGGCGCTCCGCATGCATGCTCTCCCAAATTTTTTCGTAATTTCCCATCATCATCGCACGATTTGGGTGAACTTTGTCGAATGCGCCTGCACGAATGAGACTCTCGAGTAGACGTTTGTTGATGTCCTTGTCTCGCATTCTCTTGATAAAATTTTGGAGCGAAGTAAATTCGCCGAATGCCTCACGGTTTTTGATGATGCTCTCGACCGCTCCCTCGCCCACATTTTTGACTGCCGAAAGCGCAAAGCGGATGTTGTCTCCCTCCACCACAAATTGTTTGTACGAACGGTTGATGTCTGGCGGAAGCACTTTGATGCCAAGATCATTGCACGCTTTGGTGTATTGCACGGTTTTGTCGGTCACTCCCATCACGCTAGTCATTAGCGCACTCATAAATTCTGCCGTGTAGTAGGTTTTGAGATATTGCGTCTGATACGCAAGCACCGCGTAGCACGCCGCATGCGACTTATTGAACGCATATTTTGCAAAGTCGATCATCTCGTCGTAGATTTTGTTTGCAATTGACTCGTCGATTCCTCTCGCTTTACATCCTTCGATCTCGACATTGCCGTCGGAATCTTTTTTTCCGTGGACAAAATACTGGCGCTCTTCTTCCATCACGTCCATTTTTTTCTTACTCATCGCCTTGCGCACAAGATCCGCACGAGCGAGCGAATAGCCTGCGAGGTCACGCACGACCTGCATCACCTGTTCTTGGTAGACCAAAATTCCATTGGTGACTTCCAATATAGGCCGAAGCGATTCATGAAGAAAAACAATATTGTTTTTATCATTTTTGTTGCGCACATAACTTGGGATCGAGTCCATCGGACCAGGTCGGTAGAGTGAAATTCCTGCGATAATATCCTCAAACTTTTCGGGCTTAAGCTCTTTCATAAAACTTTGCATCCCAGCGCTCTCGAGTTGGAACACGCCAAGGGTGTTGCCTTGCGACATATTTTCAAAAACCTTTGGATCATCAAATGGAATTTTCGATAGATTGATTTTTTCTTTGCGATTGTTTTCCACATTTTGCAGCGTATCTCGAATCACGGTCAGTGTTCTCAGTCCCAAAAAATCCATCTTGAGCAGCCCCAGTTCTTCGAGCGTGTTCATCGGAAATTGTGTCGTGACCGAATCTTGGTGCATATACAGCGGAACATATTTGCTCACAGCGTTTTTGGAAATTACAACGCCCGCCGCATGCGTCGAAGCGTGGCGAGGCAATCCTTCGATCTCCCTCGCAATATCGATCATCTCCGTTACCGTATCGCCTTCTTCGTACCATTGACGAAGGATCGGATTGACTTCGAGCGCTTTGTCAATCGTCATGCCGATCGCAAAAGGAATTTCTTTGGCAACTCGATCCACCTCACCATAAGGAGCATCCAGCACACGCCCGACATCTCGAATCGCTGCTCTTGCGCCCAATGTTCCAAAGGTAATAATCTGCGCCACATGATCTTCGCCGTATTTGCGCTTCACATAGTCGATGACCTGCTCTCTTCTCTCGTAGCAAAAATCGATATCGACATCAGGCATCGAGATTCGCTCGGGATTGAGAAATCGCTCAAAAAGCAGCGAATACTCCAACGGATCGACATCCGTAATCTCCAGCGTATACGCCACCAACGAGCCAGCCGCCGAGCCACGCCCTGGCCCGACCATAATCTGATTGCTCTTGGCATAAAAAATAAAATCCCACACAATCAAAAAGTAGTCGATATAGCCCATTTTGGAAATTACATCCAGCTCAAACTCGAGCCTTGCGATCGCTTCTTGGCTCGGGTGATCATAGCGTTTTTTGAGCCCCGCATAACAAAGACGACGGAGCATCTCATAAGGCGTCTCGTTTTTATCTTCAATTTCAAACTTTGGCAAATGAATCGTATCAAAATCAAATTCGACATTGCAACGCTCGGCAATTTTGACCGTGTTTTCTATCGCACCATCAAAGCCCTCAAAAATTGCTGCCATCTCATCGGGCGATTTGAGATAAAACTCATTGGTCTTAAACTCCATACGATGCTCGTCGTTGAGCGTCTTGCCCGTTTGGATGCACATCAAAATTTCGTGCGTCTTGTTGTCCTCTTTGTTGGTGTAATGGACATCGTTGGTCGCAACGAGCGGTATGCCCGTCTCCTTTGACAATTTTTGCAAGAACAAGTTCACTCTCGCCTGCTCTTGAATGTCATGATCCTGTAGCTCTAGAAAAAAATTCCCCTGCCCAAAAACCTCATTGAGATGGAGCGCAACCTCTTTGGCTGCATCATAATTTCCCTCCAAGAGTCGCTGTTGCACTTCTCCTGCCAAGCAAGCAGAAAGTGCGATGATGCCCTTGCTGTTTTCTTTAAGCACATCAAAATCCACACGTGGTTTGTAATAAAAACCCTCCGTGTAACCAAGCGAAACGATGTTGATGAGATTCTGGTAGCCCTCCTGTGTTTCAGCAAGCAGCACGAGATGGTAGGAGCGCTTGTCGATATTTTCCCTATCAAAACGACTGCGCTGCGCCACATAGACTTCGCAGCCGATAATCGGCTTGATGCCATTTTTTCTCGCTTCTTTATAAAACTCTACCACGCCAAACATCACGCCGTGATCCGTGATGGCAACCGCATCCATCTCCAGCTCCTTACAACGAGTCATCAGCTTGTCGATTCTCGTAAAGCCATCGAGCAAAGAATACGGCGTATGCAAATGTAGATGTACAAATTTATTTTTCATAATTCACCCAGTAAAATTATTGATTAATCGTAATGTTCTTCGCAAATTCCGTCGATTCGAAACTTGTGTATCGAATGCGACGAAAGCTCCCTTGCGATTCTATTATACCACAAACTATCCCCTTTACTTTATCCCAAACTTCGACACAAAAAAAGATACCGCCACTTCGCAGTATCTATTCTCTCGCTAATTTGATCTGAACATTTTCAGTCAGCACATCGGTATAGCTGTATGTAACTCTCGTCAATATGTCGTCGTGATTGTAACTCACCATAAAAACACTCGGATAAACTCCTTCAATCGTGCCTTTTCGAGTAACAATTTTTTTTCGTCCCTTGTTTGCTTTAATGATAACGCGCTTACCTACATGTCTGCCAATTCCTTTTTTAATGTTTTCAACAGTAATATTGTTCACCATGTAAACCCCCTTGCGTTCGTTAAACCATTGTAACACAAGCACTTGGGCATGTCAAGGTCGCAAGGTCGGTCAGGAGCGGTCTACCCATTACGATTGCTGAGAAAAATATTTTTGTCCCCAAAAAACAATTGGCTCATATTTTATATTTTGTTTTATTCGACATTTCGCAGTTTTGCTTTTCGTTTTGCAAGAAAATACGCTTGCGTGATCGACTCAAAAAACTCGTCTTTTGCTTCTTCTGACAAAGTTCCACCCGTAAACAATGCGGTCGTTTGCTCCAGCAAAGTCACTGCATCAATCGCTTGGGAAGCAGAATTTTTTGCATGCGAAAGAAGTTCTTGATCCATCTGCACCAATTTTTTCTTCGCCACGTCGTATTCTTCTCTCGTCTTAAAGTCTTTATCTGGGTCGCCATTCAAAAGAAGCTCTGGCGTCACGCCAAGAACATCCGCAAGCTGAACAAGCGTCGATTGTTTCGGAACTTTTTGTCCTGTTTCATAATTATAGATGGTTCGCTCCGTAATCCCGATAATCGCTGCCAAATCGATTTGCGAAAGACGGTTTCTTTTTCTTAATATCCGTAAATTCTTGCCAAAAGACATATTCACCTCCGACCAAATTCTTCTTACTCTATTTCAAATTCATCAGAAACAGCATAATTTTTTCAGAAAAAAAATAAGACACTTATATAATATATCAGAAAAATACTCCTGTCAATTCCATTTTTCAGAAATTTTGTAACCAAAGTTGAAGCAATAAAGCGGTAAAAACAAAATTATTTCGTATTAGATCGATTCATTGGGACAATTTGATGCAATTTTTCCAAGTATGGCACGCATCGGTTTTTTACCTTCAAAAAAAGAGGCAGTATTTCTACCGCCTATATTTTTCTTCATGCTGATTAATTTAGAGCATTATTGACTTTTCTTTGGTTCATTTTCAAAAATCTTTTGTAGAGTTTAGAAAAGTTTTTTTAACGCATTTTTGAAAGAACTCCTTCAAAGTTTTTTCAAAATGTTTCTATATATTCTTACTCTCGATCCTCGTTGGTCACCGCAAAAACATATGGTACATTGCGATAGTACTCTCCGTAGTTGAGTCCATAGCCCACCACAAATTTGTCTTCAATCGAGAAGCCGATATAATCTGCCTCCACATCCGTCTGTCTGCGATCTGGTTTGTCGAGTAGCACGCAGGTTTTTACTGTCGCTGGTTTTAGCCCTTGGATATGCTCAATCACTTTGCTCATCGTAATGCCTGAGTCTGTAATGTCATCCACAATCAAAATATGCTCGCCCTCGATACTGTCTTTGATCATCATATCAATTTTGACCTCTCCAGAAGAAACTTCTGCGTGACCATAGCTCGATGTGCGGATAAAAGAAATTTTGAGCGGCACATCAATTTGGCGCACAAGATCCGCTGCAAAAATAAAACTTCCTTTGAGCAACGAAATCACATGCAATTTTTCGCCACGGTAATCCTCGCTGATTTTTGCGCCCAGCTCCGCAATTCGCTCGTCAATTTCTTCTTTTGAACACAGCACTTCCCAGACCTTACTATCGATATCCATGATTTTCTCACTTTCTTATGTTTTGCTAATTATTGTAATGAAAACGAAGCAAAAAGTCAATTCATTTCGCCCATTTGTCCCAAAATCCTGCGCAAGCCGTCGGCAACAACATTTCAGCACAAAATCAGTCTCATCCGAATTTCATTTGTTATATTGTGATGAACTCTCTTCGCAAGCTTTTGAAAAACAATTTGCGTTTCCTGTTTTTCACGCTAGCAATTCTTACTCTTGCTCGTACATTGCTTCGACTTTTTCTTGCAATTCCTCATTGTCGAGATACTCATCAAAGCTCGTCAAGCGATCCACGACACCTTTTGGTGTGATTTCGATCACACGGTTTGCAATCGTCGAAATAAACTGATGGTCATGCGATGCAAACAGCATTGCGCCCGAGAATTTGATCAGCCCCTCATTGAGCGCCGTAATCGATTCGAGATCCAAGTGATTGGTCGGATCGTCCATCACGAGCACATTCGAATTATTGATCATCATACGAGAAAGCATACAGCGGACTTTTTCGCCTCCCGAGAGAACCGATGCCGATTTGAGCACCTCATCACCCGAGAAGAGCATTCTTCCCAAAAATCCACGGATAAAAGTTTCTGCTTGCTCGACCGAATACTGTCTGAGCCAGTCAATCAGGTTCATCTCTACGCCATCAAAATACTTACTGTTGTCCTTTGGCAAGTATGAAACCGAAGTTGTCACGCCCCATTTGTATGTTCCGCTATCTGGCTCTTCTTCGCCTGCAACAATCTTGAGCAGCATCGAAACTGCCTGCTCATTTTTGCTGAGGAACACAACTTTGTCTTCACGTCCAAGTCGAAAGCTCACATTATCCAGAATTTTTACACCGTTCACGGTTTTGGTAATGCCTTCCACCTCGAGCAATTCATTTCCTATTTCACGCTCTGGCGAAAATCCAACGAAAGGATAGCGACGAGAACTCGGACGAATTTCTTCAATCGACAACTTATCAAGTTGTTTTTTTCTGGATGTCGCCTGTTTTGCCTTCGAAGCATTGGAACTAAATCGTGCGATAAAATCTTGCAGTTCTTTGATTTTTTCCTGCGCTTTTTTGTTCTGATCCTTCATCAGTTTGAGCGCAAGCTGGCTGGATTCGTACCAGAAATCGTAGTTTCCTGTGAACAGCTGAATTTTTCCAAAATCCACATCCGCCATATGCGTACACACCTGGTTGAGGAAGTGACGGTCATGCGATACGATGATGATCGTCGAGTCGTCGAGATTCATCAAGAAATTTTCGAGCCATCGAATCGATTTGAAATCCAAGTGGTTGGTTGGCTCGTCGAGGAGCAAAATATCTGGCTTGCCAAAGAGTGCCTGCGCAAGCAATACTTTTACTTTGTCGCCCGCTTTGAGATCTTTTACCTGCATATCGTGGTATTTTTTTGCAACACCAAGACCCATAAGCAGCGATGCCGCACTGGATTCTGCCTCCCAGCCATCCATCTCCGCAAACTCAGCCTCCAGCTCAGCCGCTTTCATTCCATCTTCGTCGCTGAAATCTTCCTTCATATAGATGGCGTCTTTTTCCTGCATTACTTCGTACAATCTCTTGTAACCCATAATAACCGTTGTGATGACATTTACTTCGTCGTATTCAAAATGGTTCTGCTTGAGCACCGCCATTCTTTTGCCTGGCTCGATGCTTACATATCCATCATTCGCTTCCTTTTCACCCGACAAAATTTTGAGGAAAGTTGTCTTGCCCGCTCCGTTTGCGCCGATTACACCATAGCAATTCCCCTGCGTAAACTTCAGATCAACATCCTTAAACAATATCTTGTCGCCATATCTCAAACCTAATCCATGTACACTGATCATATTTACCTCCATTTGTGCATAACATTTTTATTTTACACTATAACAAAGTAAATGAATAGACCTTGAGCGAAATTTTCATTAAAACAAGCACCCCGCTTCATTCAAAAACTCAATGATGCGAGGTGCTGATTTTTAGCTATATATATTGCTACGATGTCCAATTTCGACGACAAATATGATAATTTCTTCATCCACAATTTCGCATATTACTCGGTAATCTGCCACACGATACCGCCAAAAGCCTTTTAGATTTGCAGAGAGTGCCTTTCCTTTGGCTCTTGGTTCTTCCATGCTTTCCACTTTTCTCATGTAGCTGGTGATAAGACGCTGAACTTGCTTATCCATCTTTTTGAGCTGACGCATTGCGTCTTCCGAATAAATCAGTCGATACTTCATAGTCCCAATTCTTTCTCCACCTCATCCGCAGTATAGAATTTCATCGTAGACTTTTTCGCAAGATATTCCTGAACAATTTTGAGGTCGTGCTCTTCCTCGATTTTTTGTAGTGCCGCCTCACGCAAAAATTCCGAGACCGATTTATTGATGGAACTTGCGAATTGCTTGATCAACTGTTCTTCTTCGATACTACAACGTAAAGAAATCATGTTCGCTCCTTTCCTCTATGCAAATCATGGAAATTATCATCCACTTTTCTCTACCTTATGTTTTACTTTATGTTTTTTTATTTTACTTTTTTCTCTTTGTACTTTATACTTTGCATTATTTTTTTCTTTGCTTTTCCTAATACCATTGTATTACAAAGTATTACACTCGTCAAGAATTTCTGATGTCGAAAATATTTATGCATATCGGAAATAGTTTCGAAAGGTTATTTTCGTTTATGACATTAGGCGTAACTTATCTGAGAAGAAGTTTTGAAAAATCAATTCAAAAAAACCCTCGCCAGATTTTTATCCAGCAAGGGGCTGCTTATTATCATGCTTATATTGCCAATATCTCTGTCTTTCTCTATACAAGGGTCTGCTCAGTTTCACTAATAATCAAATTACGCAAAGGTATCGATATTAATACCTCGTCCTCCTGCAAGCTGTAAGTTCGTCAACTTCAAGACTTTTTGAAACTCTTCGTCATCTTCTTGTTTATTACGAGCTCTTTCTCTTGCTTGATCGAATGACCTCATTGTGTTCTTCATATCTTCTGCGAATCTTTTTCGAATGGTTTTCAGTTCTTCAGGACTTGGCATTTTGTAATAGCCGCCGCTGATGACATTCACGTGCTTTTGTGAAGTCTCCATTTTCGGAGCGTAAACTTTTGCATCGGTAATCTGACTGAAATCAATCCGATTATTCACCGTCGGTATGATATTCGTTGGAACTTGAATATTCACCACGCACCTCTTCCTTTTTTGTGTTTTTAAAAAACCTAATTCAACTGAACTTCATTACTGAAAGAGTGAGTTCTACCATTGATCCCATAGAAATAGTTAAATTGACTTACGAAATCTACTACTTTCCCTGTGTTTAGGTCAACAACTAGATAATGTCTTCCATATGCGGAATCCTCTGAACTATCGCCTAACACTCTTGGTGTTCTGAGACCAGTGATCGGATCTTCCCACCTCATCCAACTTGTGACACTCCCGTTATTGTTCTGATAGTATCTATCTACATATGAGTATCTAGCTCTCAACACCTCTATCACAAGTGCATTTTCAGTGGAATATGGCACACTATCTTGATACGAAAATGAAGCTCGAAAAATATTTCCTGTTTCCAACACATCAAACACACTCGTTGTTATATGGGCATATCCATTTGGCACATAGAAATTTCGAATTCCCTCGTACTCCAAATTACCCATTATATTTTCTCCATTCGAGGCAATATGTGTTTCAGAATAATAAATTGCAATATTCATCAGATTTTCGCTTAAATTAATAATATTGACCGTTTCATTTGTTCTAGGAAATGGGTTGGCTCTGTTCCAAGACAAGCTATATTGTCCTCTTGCACTTCCTCCCTGCGATCCAATAATTATCGCATATTTCCCAGCCGCTAGTCCGTTCACGCTAAATTCTTGATTTGCAACAACTCCAATCCCTGTATTATTTCCTAGAGTCCCATCCTCATTCAGCTGGAACACTATTGCAAGCATATTGGGGTCTGAAGCGGTTAACTTGATGAACGCTATAGAGTCCCTTTCATTATCTACTATGTAGCAATTATACGTAGCCGTCAACTCCCCTTCGACAATACCGAAAGGATCATTAAAATTCCACACTTGAGGACCTTGCGTATTCTTTGTTTCTAATAACCCCGAGTCCCGTTCAATCTCATCATTTACAAAAACCCCCTCATCCAGTTTCAAGTAATGAGTATCCACCAAAATCATTCTCTTTTCTGAGCCAAATTCGTTTTCCAATGCATACGAGAAAATTGTTGAACCAAACAACAAACTAAATGAAATAAGAGAGATTAATATTTTTTTCATTTCACATTCCTCCTTTATCAATAGAACAATAATCCTTGTAAATCAATATCGACAATTGTTAGTCTAAAAATAATACTTTCAAACAATTTTTTTGTACAATTGTTTTCCAAACGACCTTTTTCCCTTTGTATCACCTCTCGCATTGTTGTATAATATCGTTGGAGGTTTTTATGAAGTCGAGTAAAAAGTTTGCGTATCAACTGGTCATCATCACGATCGTATTGATTTTGGCGGCGGTTGGTTTGAATTTTTCATTATTATATAGTTTTGGGGCATCGATTTTGTTGGCGATTATCGTGTTTAATGCGCAGGGTTATGACGTGCGCAGTTTGCTGCGCAGTGCACTCGCTGACACGCTCCAGTACAAGTGGCTCTATGTCACGGTTGTTTTGATCGGGGCGACGGTGGCAATTTGGCTCTCGTCGGGCACGATTGCGACGATGATTTATTACGGATTCGATTACATAGAAGGCGTGAATTTCGTCT
>JBHBDS010000050.1:0-3382 GCA_041784625.1 Filifactoraceae bacterium | reverse complement strand
TTCCCCGATGTTCTCTCTTGTTATGCCCTCTATGGTTATCCGTTGGAGGAGTATCCCGACTGGTACGACTTGCTGTTTCACAACCTCTTGTCCTATTACTTCTTGGTTTCGGAGGAGGATTTGCGCATCTATTCACGTCTTTCCCGATTGCGAGGGAGCAATGGGGTGGTGAGTGGGGCACCGCTTTTCGATGCTTTCCGACAGGTGATGGATCGACAAGACCGATTGGAGGATGACGGACTGCCCCTTGTCATTATTGCACCGCACCATTCTATCGAACCGTGGGGCTACAGTCTCTCCAACTTTCTGGATTATGCCGATGCTTTCTTGCAGCTGGCGCAGCAGTATGAGGGGCGGCTGCGATTTGCCTTCAAGCCTCATCCCATTCTCAAGACCAAGCTTTACAACTTAGATAGCTGGGGGCGTGAGCGAACAGATCGTTACTATCAAGCATGGAACGAAATGCCCCACACCGAGCTGAGCGAGGGGGCGTATATCGAACTCTTCTGTCGTTCTGCTGCACTTGTGCACGACTGTAGTGCCTTCACCGTAGAATACCAGATAACGGGACGTCCTGCCCTCTTTATGCGGAAGAACGGCCGACTCCCTCACGGACTCAATCGGGCTGCACAAGAGGCCTTTGCCCTCCATACTCTGGCTGACAGCATATTCGATGTCGATGCTTTCTTGCAGGGCATTGCCTCGCATCGCCCCGACCCCTTAGCCGAACGACGTCAAGACTTTATCCACAACTATCTCTTGCCCACAGACGGTCGCACCGCATCCGCCACCATCATCGAGACCCTCCTCTCCTAGTTTTTTGTGAATGGACACCAATAGAGGATTACAAAGCTTGTTCTTCTTGTTCTTCTATTGTTCGAATTTTTAAATATGTATGTAGAGGCCTATAGTTGTTGTCACCTAATAAAAGATATTGGTATATTTCCCACGGAAACCGTTCAATGTTATCGCTATTTCGAATGTTTTCCGGAGCGTCTTGCATTAATTCTTCTAATACTTTGTGTAGTTCCGATTGCGTTTCTTGGAATTTTTCTTCATTTTTGAATTCTTTGTAAAAGTATCCCAAATGTATCATGGCCAAAGATTTTAGAAACAAATATTCGAATTTTGGCAAATGTGTTTTGAGTTTGTTGCAGGATTCTATTGCCCCGATATATTGATTGAGAGAGTTTGTCTGGTCTTTTCTGTGGCGGAAAATGTCGCCCACGTATAAAATTGATTTGATTCCCTTTACTGGGTCATAAAGTTGAAGATTGGAATAAATTTCCATTGCATTGTCAAATAGACCATCCCTATGTAGAGAGACTGCTTTGTAAAATAGTAATTCATCTTTCCTGATTTTTCGATGTTCAAAGTTCTTATTAGATTCATCGATTAATAAACCAAGTTCAATGATATCTAGGCACTCTTTGTCTAGTCCGAAAAAGTAGAAACATTCCCAAAGTTGAATAATGAAGAATATCATCTTATTTGCTTCCTCATTTGTTCCACAGGGAAATAGTCCATACATGTGGTGTGTTAGCTCTTTGGCTCCATGCAATGATGAGGAGCAGTTTATCCATGTCCCTAAGCGCATTTGGTAGTTGATAATTTTTTTGAGCTCTTCTAATTCCCTATTAATGTGTTTTTCAATAATGTCTTTTTTTATGCAATGTGCTTTGAGATACTCCATTGTTAAAGTGTGAACAATGAAGTGATCGTCAAGGCTGTCGATGCCAATAGATAATAATCTCTTTTTGATTTTTGTAAACTCTCTAACATCCTTGTCTTCGGAGGAGAAGCCCATGTCTTCCTTTATCTGGTAGAGATTAAGTTCTTTTTTTGCAATCCCTAGGCAGCCGATTTCAGAGAGAATGTCTCTTGCTTTTTCATCTGTTTCATCGTCTATTTCTAACCGATTTATTGCGTTTTCTTGAAGAGCAATGATTGTAGGGGAACTATGTACAAAGTTAAGATCATCTTGTCTTGAAAGGCTTTCCCACTTGCGACTATCTTCTTTTAATTGATGTAAGAATAATGATAGAGAGACATCTTGCCAGCCTGATCGTAAAACTGAATTTGCCAGCTCTAATGCAAATGGTAAAAACCCGAAAAATGAAGCAATTTCTATTGCTGCACCGCTATCGCTATCATTTCTTTCGAAGCCGAATAATAGAATGTCAAGAGCCTCTTCTTTGTCCAATTTTGGAACAGGAATTTCAATAAGATATGGGCTGCTAATCGATAGGTCGTTTGATAGTAGTATAGATCTTGATTTTCCCGATTTGGGGAGGAATTCATCAATTTCACTCAATGTGTAGACATTGTCAAAGATGAGTAGCGTCGGGTTGGTGTTTGTAAAGTCTTTAACTAAGCTAATCCTATAGTCGTTTTGTTTAGATTTTTCGATCTCGTCAGGTACCTTGATGTCAAGAAAGGGAGGAGATGATAGCTCTAAAAATTGTTGATCAAGAGGAAAGTTGCAATCAAGGTAAAAACAGCCGTGGAATTGACTCCCATATTTGTACGCAAATTCGGTGGCAATTGCAGTCTTCCCTTCTCCGCTTATTCCTTTTATTAATATTGATTTGACTATTGACGCATCTTCAATTTTATTCTCTTCAAAATAGTCGGCAATTCTATTTATAACGCCCATGCTTCTTGTTGAGAGATTAATTTTTCTTTTTAGCTTGTTTTTGATATTGTTGTAAAATGAGAGTTTATTGCAATTGGAAGTTGTGAAATTCTGAAAATCAGGGCGAGGAATGATGGCTGGTTTTATCCTTTTGACCCCGACAAGATGGTTTATCAATTCAGAAAAGTCCCTGCTTGTGAAATCATTATCATCGGTTAAGTCTACGTATACTCCTGCTCGGAGAAAATTTGGGAGGATTACTTTCTGGTTCTCATCATGCTCGAAGACAACCCCTATGACTTTATTGTTTTCAGGTACTCCAGATATTACTCTGAGATTTCTTGCTTCATTTCCCACACCTCCACTGTAGCTGTCGGCTTTGTTTTTGTAGTCTTGGTTGCATATAACTAATACATAATCATGGTTAAAAATAAGGTTCTCCATGAAGTAAAATGCGTCATCCCCTAAATGGAGGTCATAGTAATCTATCGTGAAGTCAATCCCATTTTTTGCCAGTTGTTCTGTAAGGTTTAGAATTTTTTCGAAGTGCGTTTCCGATGACTTAGTATATGATATTGCTACTTTCATTTTTTTGTTTTTTAAATATTATGCATTGTTTTTTGTTGAGTTGTGGTTTGTTTTAGATATGTCGCTTTGTCGAATTTATTGTTTTGAGACGGTTGTAGATTTAGATATTTTTATAGTGCTACCGCACTTTTTTCTGCATTTTGAAAGTGTTATTGCATT
>JBHBDS010000049.1:0-8866 GCA_041784625.1 Filifactoraceae bacterium | reverse complement strand
TGCCCCGATCGAATTGGCGATGAAAAATATTCATTTTCCCAAAAATTTGCAAGATCTAAAAGTTGCAAGATACCGATTTGTGTATCAAGATTTTTTTGTACTGCAAACCTATATTTTTATGCTCAAGATGCGTGGACAAAGGCAAAATGCGTATGCGCTGGATTTTCCACGGGAGCTGGATTTTTTTGTCAAAGGCTTGAGTTTTGAATTGACCGAGGATCAGCAAAAAGTGCTTGAAGATCTTCGGCTCGATCTCTCCAAAAACTATCCGATGCAGCGCTTGGTGCAGGGCGATGTGGGCAGCGGAAAGACGATTGTGGCGTTTTACGCAAGCTATGCGGCGTATCTGAGCGGCTACCAGGCGGCGATGATGGTGCCGACAGAAATTTTGGCGAGACAACATTTTGAATCGGCGACAGAGCTTTTCAAGCATACACCGATTCGCATACGGCTGCTGATTGGCAGTATGAGCAAAAAAGAAAAGGACGAAGTGTATCGTGCGATTGAAAATCATCAGTGCGATCTCGTCATCGGAACGCACGCACTGATTCAGGATAAAGTAAAATTTGCCAAACTGGCGCTGGCGATTACGGATGAGCAGCATCGATTTGGCGTGCGGCAACGATCAATGCTTTATTCCAACTACGATATTTCGCCGCATATTTTGGTGCTGACGGCGACGCCGATACCACGGACGCTTTCGATGATTTTGCAGGGCGATCTCGATGTGTCGATCATTCGCCAGATGCCAAAGGGGCGAATTCCGATTCAGACGATGGCAGTGGAGCAAAAACTTCGCCACAAAGCATACGAGCGATGCGTCGAAGAACTGCGCAAGGGAAGGCAGGCGTACATCGTTTGTCCACTGGTCGAAGAAAGCGAAGAGCTCGATCTCAAATCGGCACAAGAACTCTACATTCATCTCAAAAACAACGAGCTCAAAGAATTTCGTGTGGGACTGATTCACGGCAAGCTCAAGGCGTCAGAAAAAAATGAAATCATGGCTGCCTACGAGCAAAAAAAAATCGACGTGCTCGTATCGACAACGGTGATCGAAGTCGGAATCAATGTGCCAAACGCTACTGTGATGATCGTCGAGGAGGCGCAGCGATTCGGGCTATCGCAGCTTCATCAGCTCCGTGGACGTGTCGGTCGAGGCAGCGAGCAATCGTACTGTGTGCTCGTTTACCAAGGTAATTCCGACATACTCAAACAGCGGATGCAGATTATGAGCGAGACGAGCGATGGATTTTTGATTGCAGAAAAAGATCTTCAGCTACGTGGGCCGGGCGAAATGTTTGGGCTAAGACAGCATGGTTTGCCAGAGTTTAAGGTGGCGGATCTTGTCAAACATATCGAGATTATGGAGCTGGCACAAAAAGACGCAGCCAAGATTTTTGAAGAAAATACCTCGGAGAGCAATAGATTATTACAGCTCATCGACAAGAAATTTGAGCGCGAAATTTCGGAGATTGCACTCAACTGACGATAAAGAAATAGAATATAGGAAACATAAATGTTTTGCAAAAAAAATGTAAGAAGTCGCAGAATTTTTGCTTTTGGCGATGTAATCGTTTGTAAAAAAATAGAATTGGTGGGCTTTGAATATTTTTGCAGTAATCAGACAGAAAGGTTTTTATGAGAGTGATTGCAGGAACAGCGAGGGGAAAAAAACTGATTGCTCCAGCGGACCAAAACGTTCGCCCAACGCTCGACCGAGTGAAAGAAAATATTTTTAATATGATTGGGCCGTCCATTCGTGACTCGGTGGTGCTCGATTTGTTCGCTGGCAGTGGGGCGCTTGGAATTGAGGCGCTATCCCGTGGTGCGAGATGGTGTTTTTTCTCCGATTTGGACAAAAAATCCATTGCACTCGTCAAAGGAAATCTCGAGGCGACAAGGCTTGTCGAAAGAGCGAGTGTGCATCATCTCGATGCCGAAAGAATGATCGAATATCTTTTTCAACGAGGAGAAAAAATCGATTATTTGCTCGTTGATCCGCCATATTCTAAGGGAATTGTGCAAAAAATATTGAAACAACTAGAAAAATACAATATAATGCAGGTAGGAGGAATTGTTATTATCGAGACGGATAAAAGCGAAATTCTTCCCGACGAGGTAGCTGGACTATCCAAAACAAAAGACCGAGTGTACTCTAGCACTAGAATTTCAATATTTTTGGCAAAGGAAATAGCGAATGAGCAATAATAAGGCAATTTATCCAGGAAGTTTTGATCCACTCACCAATGGTCATCTGGATATTATCAAAAGAGCTTCCAAATTATTTGACGAAGTGACCGTTGCGGTGTTGATCAACACGACAAAAAAAGGGCTGCTGAGTTTGGAAGAGCGAGTGGAGCTGATTGAAGCAGAAATCAAAGATCTTCCCAATGTCAAGGTCGATAGTTTTGTCGGACTGCTGGTGGATTATTGCAAAGAAAATGACATCGATGTGATTGTGCGAGGACTGCGAGCAATTTCGGATTATGAATACGAGATGCAAATTGCGCAGATGAATCGGACACTCAATCCAAACATAGAAACCATTTTTTTGATGACGAACACGAAATATTCTTTCCTCAGTTCGTCGATAGTTAAAGAAGTGGTACGATTTGGCGGAAAGGTGGATGGCGTGATTCCAGATTCCGTCCAAAAAAAATTAGAAACCAAACTCAAGGGGGACTAAGATGGAAGTACTTAGCTTACTAAATGAAATTGAAGAAATGATTGAATCCTCAAAAGGACTTTTTGGCAACAAGGCATCGATTGACAAGACGAGGGCGCTTGAAATCATTCAGGACATTCGAATCTGTTTGCCGGATGATTTTAAGCAAGCCGAATGGATCAGTCAAGAGAGACAGCGCATCATCTACGACGCAGAAGATTCTGCCAAAGAAATTTTGGAAAAAGCGACGCTGCAGGCAGAGCAGATGATTGAGCAGGACAGTATCACCAAGAGTGCGTACAAACGGGCAGAAGAAATAGTGGAGCGTGCGGAAGAGGATGCAAGAGAGCTTCGAAATGGTGCAATTTATTATTCGCAAGATGTTTTGAAAAAAGTGGCGAAGGATATGACGTCCATTGCAGAACGTGTCATGCTCAACTATGAAGAACTCGACAAGATTATCATTCGAACCGATGAAGACGAGGACGATATGGAAGAATAGGGGAGCAATGCTCCTCTTTTATTTTGAAAAAGTTTGAGTTGTTTGGCTTGGAGGTGCACGATGAAAACGGCAGGAATTATCGCAGAGTACAATCCATTTCATTTGGGACACAAATATTTGATGGATGAGCTTCGCATTGTGACGGATGCGGAGCGAATTGTCGTGGTGATGAGTGGCAACACGGTGCAGCGTGGCGATTTTGCGATCGTGGACAAATTCGCTCGTGCAAAAGAAGCGGTGCTTAGCGGAGCCGATCTTGTGCTCGAGCTGCCATTTTGCTACTGCTCGCAAAGCGCAGAATATTTTGCGCAAGGAGGTACATCGATCCTACACAATCTCGGATTTGTCGATTATATCTGCTATGGCTCGGAGCACAACAATTCCGAGAGCCAGTGGCGAATTGCTAATTTGTTGTACGAGGAATCCGAAGAGCTGCAAAACGAGATCAAAGAGCAGATGAAGACAGGGGTGCGTTTTCCAGTGGCAAGACAAAATGCGCTGGAGAAAATTTATCCCAACGAAGCGGATTTTTCGATCATGAGCAGCCCGAATGATATTTTGGCGATAGAATACATCAAGTCACTGTATCGACTCGCCAGCAGCATCGAGCCGATCTCGATTCAGCGCATCGGCGCATCGTACTATGATCCTCGGATGGAGATCCCGATTCCAAGCGCAACGGCGATCCGCAGCCGATTGATGAACCAGACTCGTGACAGCGAAGAGATACGACAGATTCAGCAAGCAACGACCGATACGATGTCCGAGGTTCTTTTGGAAAAAAGAAATATCGATTCGCTATCGAGCATGGAGAATTATTTTAGTGAGCTCAAGAGTATCATCATTCGAGATAAAGAAAAGCTCGACGACATTTTTGAAGTGCGAGAGGGTATCGATAATTTGCTGAGGGCTAAGATTTTTGAGGTAGACAATGTGCACGACCTAGCGATGGAAATCAAATCCAAACGCTACACTTTTACGGGTGCACGAAGAATGCTGATGAATCTTTTGGTCGGATTGAGCAAAGAAGATATGACAAAGGTCAAAAACTCCAACGATATTCCATACGCTCGAATTCTTGCGTTCAACGACACGGGCAGAAAGATGATCAAAGAATCGCTCCATCAGATGGATTTGATCAACAAGCCCGCGGACTTTAAGCCAAAATATGAGCTGCACGAGATTTTGCAAAAATATGACGAAATCGCTGGCGAACTTTTTTATATGAAATATCCTTACTATCAATACGATAAACGTGTTTTCAACGACAAAATGACCTCGCCGATCTATGTGGAAAATGCGAATCATCAAGTAGAAACGAGATAAACGAGTAACAATGGAACAATTTTTTCGAACCGAATTATTATTTGGAACACATGCGATGCAAAAGCTGTCACAATCTCATGTGGCAGTTTTTGGTGTGGGCGGTGTCGGCAGTTTTGCAGCAGAAGCGATCGCACGCTCGGGCGTGGGGGAGCTGACACTGGTCGATTTTGACGACATCGACATCAGCAATATCAATCGCCAAATTCCTGCGCTGCTCTCCACCGTTGGCAAAAGCAAGGTCGAAACGATGGCGAGCCGAATTTTGGAGATCAATCCCGAGATTATCTTGCATGTGATGAACAAAAAATATTTGCCCGAAAACAGCGAGGATTTTTTTGCGGTCGAATACGATTTTGTTGTCGATGCGATCGACATTATCACGTCGAAACTGCACTTGATCCAAACTTGCAAAGAAAAAAACATCCCGATCATCAGCTCGATGGGGATGGGAAACAAAGTCGATCCGACAAAAATCACCATCACTAAACTCTCCAAAACCCATATGGATCCGCTGGCAAAAGTGATGCGCAAAGAACTCAAAGAACGAAAGATATTCGAGCTCGACGTGGTGTTCTCCGATGAAAAACCACGCAAACCAGCTCAGAGCATTGCAGGTGCAGGCAAACGAGAGCTGCCAGCCAGCTGTGCTTTTGTGCCGCCTGTCGCAGGATTGATGATGGCATCGTTTGTGGTAAGAAAACTTGCTGGGGAAATATGAATTAGATCAGGAAGCAATAATAAAACGATGAAAACACAGACATCATTTTTATAGATTCAGGAAAAAGTACTCGCAACAGAGATTTATCAAGCTGATTATTGAATGTTTATTAATCGCTGAGCAGTGCAATCACTGGCGGCAAATAAATTTTTACTAAAGAGGAAAATATGAGAGAATTTTATGCAGTAATATTATGGAATGTGGTCGTGTTTGCCATTTACGGGCTAGATAAATACAAAGCAAAGACCAATCAGTGGCGAGTCAAAGAGTCTCAGCTGATTACCTATGCTTTTTTGATGGGAGCAGTCGGCGCAATGGCGGGGATGTTTGTGTTCCGCCACAAGACCAAAAAACCGCTGTTTCGTGTGATGATTCCAGTCGCACTTTTGTGTAATATCGCAATGCTTTGGTATGCGGAGAAGTTATTGGGGTAACACCAAAGATAGTAATAGTAAAAATAAAATAAAAACGAAAAATGAAAAAGCTAAAATAAAGAAAGTAAAAAAACTAAAATGAAAAAACCAATATCAAAAAAATTTTAAAATGGTGTTGCTGAGCGAGAAAATATCACTCTACAACACCATTTTTTGCTAATTTAACAGAATCGTAGAGAGAAGACAATCGGATATTTTTAGAAATTTCTCTGATGGTCTTCTTTTTCAAAAATCCTACGAAGTTATTCTTCTTCAACATTTTTCTTGATCGTGCCGAGGATTACTGCGCCGACCACAGAACCGACAGCGATGGCTACGAAGTACATCAGCGGATTACCAACTACTGGGAGCACAAACATTCCGCCATGTGGTGCACGAAGCGTACAGCCGAAGAACATCGACAGTGCGCCGGTGATTCCTGAGCCGATGATACAAGCTGGCAGAACTCGAAGTGGATCAGCCGCGGCAAATGGAATCGCACCTTCTGTGATGAAGGACAGTCCCATAATATAGTTGGTGATTGCCGAACCTCTTTCACGCTTGGTGAATTTTTTCTTGAAGAAAGTCGATGCCAATGCGATTGCCAGCGGAGGAACCATTCCCCCTGCCATCACGGCTGCCATGATTTCAAAATTGCCCGCCTCAATCGATGCCACGCCAAACACATACGCCGCCTTGTTGATCGGTCCGCCCATATCGACTGCCATCATCGCTGCAACAACGATTCCGAGCAGAATTTTGCTGCTTGAGCCCATATTGCTGAGGAAATTGTTGAGCGCATTGTTGACAAAAGACACTGGAGGATTGACCAAGAACACGATAATCACAGCCACGAGCAACACGCCGCATAGTGGATAGAGCAACACCGGTTTGATTCCATCGAGCGAACTAGGGAGCGACGAGAACAATTTCTTGAGCCCCAAGATCAGATAGCCAGCGATAAAACCTGCAAGCAATGCGCCGAGGAATCCTGCGCCACCCGAGCTAGCGAGTGCGCCGCCAACAAATCCGACGACAAGTGCTGGACGATCACCAATACTCATCGCAATATATCCTGCAAGCACTGGGAGCATAAATCCAAACGCCGTTCCACCTGCACTCATAAAGAATGCCGCAAGTGGTGTGTTCGAGCCAAATGATGCGGGATTAATTTCGTAATTGTCAAGCAAAAATGCCAGCGCAATCAAAATTCCGCCGCTGATAACAAATGGCAACATATTTGATACGCCATTCATCAGATGTTTGTAGATTCTTTTTGCGCCCGATTCGGTCGACACCGACTCACTTACTGCGGATTCGCTTTGATAAACTGGTGCGCTCGTTGCTTTTTCGAGCAGTTCCTTTGCCTTGTGAATGCCGTCTGTCACGCCTGTTTTGAGCACTCGCTTGCCATTGAATCGTGCCATCTCTACATTGGTATCCGCTGCTACGATGATCCCATCCGCCGCAGCAATTTCTTCTGCGGTGAGAATATTTTTTGCGCCGCCCGAGCCGTTGGTTTCGACCTTGAGCGAGATGCCGAGTTCTTTTGCTGTGTCCTCGAGTTTTTGTGCAGCCATATACGTGTGAGCGATTCCTGTTGGACAAGCGGTCACGGCGAGGATGGAATATTTTTTTGCCGAAGAATTTTCAGACGCAGAAACTTTTTCTACGGGAATATTGCTCGCCTCTTGAGAAATTTCAGTTTGCACCGGAATATTTTCTCCCGCATTTTCTTCACTCGCATATTCTTCTGGAAAATTTTCTTTCTCGCCCGCATCGATTTTTGCTAAAAATTCATCTGCACTCTGAGCCGAGAGCAAACTTGCACGAAAATCTTCTTTTATTAATAGTGTCGAAAGTCTCGCTAACACATCGAGATGCAGCTGGCTTGATCCGTCGGGTGCGGCAATCATAAAGAATAGTTTTGCCACCTCGCCGTCGAGCGAATCAAAATCAATTCCGTCCCGATTTACACCAGCGACGAGTGTTGCATTTTTTACAGCAGAAGATTTGCCGTGAGGAATCGCAATCCCATCGCCAATGCCTGTGCTGAATTGGTCTTCACGAGCGTAGATTGCTTTGGCAAATTCCTCTTTGTCCGAAAGATTGCCCGTATTATTCATCATTTCGATCATCGCATCGAGCACTTGCTGTTTGCTCCCTTGCGGTAGGTTCAGGTTCACGCTCTCCCTTGAGAGCAGCTCCGTAATTTTCATTTTCTCCTCCAATTTTATTTCCAAAAACTATATTTCACCAAAAATTGAATCAATCATTTCTCTTTGTGCCAGCCCCTCGCTAAATGCGGTTGCGCCGCCAGCTGCTGCGCCGAGCTTTAGTGCGTGGTCATAATTATTTTGCTGTATCCATCCTGCCAAAAATCCCGCAACCATCGAATCGCCTGCGCCCGAAGATGCGACGAGTTTTCCTTCTGCTGCGGCTTGCTCGATGATAAATCCTTCCTCCGTGAGCAAAATCGCACCATCTGCACCCAGTGAGAGCAATACATTTCTTGCACCGAGATGCTGCAATTTCTCGCAATACCCGATGGCGTTACTCATGTCAATTTCTTCGCCAAAAAATTCGATGAGCTCGTGGATGTTGGGCTTGATCAAAAATGGTGCAAAAGGGAGCGCTTTGGCAAATGCCTCGCCGCTCGTGTCGAGCACGAATTGAAATTTTCCGGCAAACTTTTCCATGATTTGTGCGTAGATGTCGGATGGAATGGTGTTTGGAACATTGCCCGAAAGCACCAAATATTCACCGCCTGGAAATTTTTCGATCTCATCAAAAAGTGTAGCGAGATGATTCTCTCCAATATCCATTCCGCAGCCGTTGAGCTCGGTTTCGAGCTGATCAGTCGTCTCTTTGAGTTTGACATTGATCCGAGTGAGCCCATCTACCTTTACAAAACGATGGTCGATGCCCATTTGACTGAGCTCATCCAACAAATGTTCGCCCGTAAATCCAGCGACAAAACCGGTAGCTCTTACATCCATCCCAAGTCTAGCAGCAATGACAGCAACGTTGATTCCTTTGCCACCGATGGAGACAAAAGATTTTTCGGCTCGATTCGTGTTGCCCAGACGGAGCTGCTCGAGTTCTACAAAATAATCCAGTGCGGGATTGAGGGTAATGGTGTTGATCATAGCGTCTCCTCCTTTGCGATGATGTGAGGAATAAACTCATATTCCCCGTCCAGCGAATCGGTAATCAAGGTTGCGTCCTCCAGCTTGGCAAAG
>JBHBDS010000048.1:0-3581 GCA_041784625.1 Filifactoraceae bacterium | reverse complement strand
TTTCTTTGATTTCTTTTACAACTTTTGCAACAAATTCGTCGGCGCTCATGAAGATTGTCTCGTCAGTATCTCTTAGTCGGATGGAGATGTTCCCTTCTTCGACTTCTTTTTCTCCGACGATAATCATATATGGCACTTTTTCCATTTGTGCTTCACGGATTTTGTAGCCGATTTTTTCAGCACGGTCGTCAAGTGCTACACGAACTTCTGCATCAAACAATTTTTGTTCCAATGCTTTTGCGTAGTCCATAAATTTGTCGGAAATTGGCAAAATTTTTGCCTGAACAGGTGCAAGCCACACTGGGAATTTGCCTGCGTAATGCTCAATCAAAATTCCGATGAATCGCTCGATACTTCCATACGCCACTCGGTGAATCATAATTGGGCGATGTTTCTCTCCGTCGCGTCCTGTGTATGTGAGGTCGAATCGCTCTGGAAGTTGTGAGTCGAGCTGAATTGTTCCGCACTGCCAAGTACGTCCGATCGCATCACGAAGATGGAAGTCAATCTTTGGTCCATAGAATGCGCCATCACCCTCGTTGATTTTGTAATCGAGTCCAAGCTCGTCAAGTGCCGCTTTGAGCTGTGCCTCGTTGTGATCCCAGTCTTCGATTTTACCTAGGAATTTTTCTGGTCTAGTCGATAGCTCTACATGGTATGTGAATCCAAATTTTTTGTATACTTCGTCAATCAGTCCTGCAACGCACTTGATTTCGTCTTTGATTTGCTCCTCGAGCATAAAGATATGCGCATCGTCTTGAGTAAACGCTCGTACACGCATCAAGCCATGCAATGCACCCGAAAGCTCGTGACGATGAACACGTCCCACTTCGCCCATACGAATTGGAAAATCTTTGTACGAACGCATTTTTGTTTTGTACGAAAGCATTCCGCCTGGGCAGTTCATCGGTTTGATTGCAAAATCTTGGTCGTCAATTTGCACGGTGTACATATTTTCTTTGTAGTTGAACCAGTGTCCCGATCGCTCCCACAATTCACGGTTGAGAATAATTGGTGTTTCTACTTCCACATAGCCTGCCTTGCGGTGAACTTCTCGCCAATATTTCATCAACTCGTTTTTGAGGGTTGTTCCATTTGGAAGGAAGAATGGGAATCCTGGCCCTTCATCAAGCAGCACAAACAAATCGAGTTCTTTTCCTAGTTTACGGTGATCACGTTTTTTAGCTTCTTCAAGCATTGTGAGGTATTCGTCGAGATCTTTTTTCTTCTCAAATGCGATTCCGTACACACGCTGCAGCATTTTGTTCGCTTGGTCTCCTCGCCAATATGCACCTGCCACGCTGGTTAGTTTGAACGCTTTGACTCTCTTTGTGTTGTCAAGGTGAGGTCCTGCGCAAAGATCGACAAATTCTCCTTGCTCGTAGAACGAAATATTTTCGCCCTTATCACGAAGATCTTCAATCAATTCGACTTTGTAATCCTCATTTTTGGATTTCATCAGCGCAATCGCTTCGTCCGCTGGCAATTCAAATCGGCGAACTTCAAATCCTTCTTTGACGATTTTTTTCATCTCGTCTTCGATTTTTTCCAAATCTTCTTGTGCGAGTCGATACTCAAGATCGATGTCGTAGTAAAATCCGTTTTCTAGCGCTGGGCCGATCGCTAGTTTTGCTTCTGGATGCAGACGTTTGATCGCTTGCGCCATAATATGAGTCGAAGTATGCCAAAAAATATCTTTGCCATCCATCGCATCAAATTTTAGAAATTCGATTTTGCCATCTTCTTCAATCGGTGTCTTGAGCTCCACCACTTTGCCGTTGAGTTTTGCGCCTACGATGTCTCTTGCTAGCCCTTCACTGATGGACGCAGCAATTTCTCTTACATTTGTTCCATTTTCATACTGACGTTTTGACCCGTCTTTGAGTTCGATATTAATCATACATTTCTCCTTCTATTTCTTTCTAAAATGAAAAGTTCATTTATTATCCAAAATTTCCAACAAAAAATCCCACGGATTACAAATAATCCATGGGACGTATTGACGTGGTTCCACCCAATTTTGTTCTCTTGTCGCTATAACGGGCTTACCCGCTCAGGATTAGTGAGTGCTATAGGGTGGTCATTTTGAGCCATTGAACAAAAGGCTTGCACCATTGCCTTTCTCTCTGTAGAACAACATCGCTCGAATGTTCCCTAATTCTTGCTATTAATAGATTATATTCTCGATAAGGAATTTTGTCAAGTTCTCGAAAAAAGTTTTTTGAAACTACTTGCCTCTCTGAATTTCTTCGACTACAAATCCGATCATTCGCTGAAGCACAAAGAATTCATTCCGACATTTTTGATTTCGATACTGCATTAATTCCCAATAAATCTTCCAGTAAACAACTATTTTTTCTCTACCTCTTTAGGATCGTCACCTTGGCTAGCTACAAGAATATTCTTAAGCACCTTGTTGACAAATTTGTAGGCTTTTTCGTCGGCAAAACGTTTTGCAAGCTCCACTGCCTCGTTGATCGAGACGGGCACTGGCACATCGTCCACATAGAGCATCTCCGTCGTCGCCACTCGAATGATGCTGATTTCGCTCTTGCCCACACGTTCTACTCGCCACGAGTGAATATTCTCAGCCAATAGCTTTTCGATTTCATCCATATGCTCGAGATATTTTTGTGCAATCAGCTCAACATAAGCGTAATCCGCCTTGTCGAGCTCACGAGTTTCAAAATATTGCTCGATAAAATCGGTGTTTTCTTCTTTTTGTGCTTTCATCTCAAAAAGAAGTTGCACCGCCATCTCACGTTGCATACGGCGAGAAACCGCCTGTCGTTTTTTCTTCTCGTTCATAAAAATTATTTCTCCGCTTTGTCGGATACTACGACCGAGTGTACATGGACATTTACTTCAGCGACTTTTTTCTCCGTCATCGATTCGATCGCATTTTTGATATTTTCTTGAACTTCACGAGCGACCTCGTATACTTTTTCGCCGTAGAACACATCGATGATTACCGAAGCAAGCACTTTGTCCTCTTGAAGCACCACCGACACGCCGCTGCTCCATTTGGACCCTTTTACCTTGTCCAAAATCGTATCCAATGCGCCGACATGAAGTCCAGCGACGCCTTTTACTTCTTTCGCTGCGATATTTGTAATCGTCACAACAACTTCTTCCGATATGCTAATATTTGTATTTTCGCTCATAAGCACCTCCGTTTTGGGGAACAAATCGCTGCCGATCAAAAAATGCAACGATAATTCCCATTTGTCTATCTAATATATTATACCATATTCATAAACGCAGTATCACAAAATGATGAATTTATGATTTGGAGTTGGTATAGTAATCCCGATTATTATCTTATTTCATAATCTCGCCAAAAAATTTTTTGAAAAAATGCTGACACAACTCTTAGGATTTTCGTTTTCATATACACGTCACAGGTAGCGTTTTTCAATCCCTTGAAAATTGTACTCTGCTTATTCTTCCTCTTCGCCGACGAGCGCAAGCACTTCTTGCTTCAATTCTTCAATATAATTTGCATCCAGCGCACGCACTGCTTGGAAAATCGCATTGGAAAACGCATACGCATTCGAGTTGCCATGCGCCTTTATGAGCAC
>JBHBDS010000047.1:0-3120 GCA_041784625.1 Filifactoraceae bacterium | reverse complement strand
CAAAAATAATATTATTTTCGGTTAGTTTGTATATACAAACGGTAATTTTAAGGTATAATGCAAAAAAAGGAGGCGATTTTATGCAACAAACGGTAAATATCGGAAAAATTATTTCTGGATTGCTGGAAAATAAGAATATGACGCAAAGAGAATTGGCAAACCGAGTAGGTGTTACCGAAGTAACAATAGGACGCTATATAAACGGAACAAGAGAGCCTAAAGGAACAATCCTAAAGGACATAGCAACGGCATTAAATGTAACAACCGATTACTTACTCGGGCATTCCAGCGACCCGAAACTAAGCAAAAAAGACGAGCAGGATATCGCCAAACGAATTGACGCATTGGCGGCCGATCTTGCCAATCAGGAAAATTTGATGCTGCATGGCGAAATAATGGACGATGAAACAAGGGAGCTGCTGAAAGCAAGCCTTGAGACCGCCGTCAAAATGAGCAAGATCAAAGCAAAAGAAAAATTCACGCCGAACAAATACAAAAAATAATGCAGGAGGGACGGATCTTTGCGCAAAGATTATAAAAAAATTGTAAAAAGAGTAGTAAATAAAGCAGAAACAACAGATCCGTTTGCGATTTGCCGCTACTTAGATATACCGGTCAGATATACAGAGCTCGGATCATTAAAAGGCTTCACAACTACCAATTACCGGGTTAAAACAATATTCATCAACGAAAAATTGAGCAAGATCGAGGCGAAATATTCATGTGCCCATGAGCTTGGTCATATCCTTATGGGCCACGACTACAACAAGCTATGGCTGGCAAGCAAAACATTTTTCAACCTAAATCGATACGAGAATGAGGCAAACCGTTTTGCAGTCCACCTACTACTGGCCCCATGGCAGGAAGAAATCGAGTATATGGAATACCCAAGCAATGACAACATTAGCAGTTTAACTGGAATACCGATAGAATATTTGAATTTAATTTAAGGAGGAAACTATGGCAATATTTCTTGGGCTGATTGCAATTGCACTTGCAGCCGCATGCGTCAGACTAAATACACAACTTACACAATATAAAAAGAACTACGGAAATTTAGAAACATTGAACGCCCTACTTAGCGACAAAGAGACAGAATACAATCGGCTTTCCGAGGCAGCAAGATTTGACGGCATACAAAAAGGCAAAGAAGAACTGGTTGCACTGGAGAAAGATACGAGCGATCGCGTTGAAAAATTGCGTGCGGACATTGCCCACTACACAATAGAATTAGGAAAAACAAGAGACGAATATGAGAAGCACACCAAGGATACAGCGGCACAAGAAAAGAAAGTACGCAAGCTAAAGGAGCAATACAAATCATTTGCCCACGCCATTGAAAATTACACAAATAGCGAGTTACTCTACACTGCCCTAAAATTGCCGGAAAATACGCTTACAGAAGCAGAAGAGTATGCCCCATCAGTTATTTTGAAACTACATAATACTGATATAAGGGATTTGCGGAAGGCATACAACGAAAATGACAAACTGATAAATGCAGTTCTCGAGAAATACGCATCCAGATACAATACAAAAGCGAATGCGGCGATTTACAAGCTAATGGTGATTGCTCTCCGCTCTGAACTTCAAAATGTGCTCTATAACCTAAAATATGAAAAGCTCGACAAATCGCTTGAGCTAGTGAATGAAATTACCACAAAATATTTGCAGATTGCGGGAGATGGAAACCAAAGCATAGCCCCTACCCTTGTAAAATTTATCGGTGAAATCGACTACCTATTTGCCAATGCTGTAAAAATCGAGTACGAATACTATGTAAAGAAAGAACAAGAAAAAGCGGAGCAGGCAGCAATCAGGGAACAAATGCGCCAAGAGGCAGAGGAAAGACGAGAGCTGCAACGCCAAAAAGAAATGATCGAAAAGGAAGAGCGAAAATACCACGAAGAAATCGATAAAGTTCGCCTACAAATGATTGAGGCACACGAGGACAGCGAAAAAGTTCAGGCACTTGAACAAAAAATAAAAGAACTCCAAGAGAAGCTGTCTAAAGTAGAAGAGCAAAAAGAAGATATCATTAACAGACAAAACGGGAAAGCAGGAAATGTCTATATTATTTCAAATATCGGCTCGTTTGGCGATAATGTCTTCAAAATCGGAATGACCAGAAGGCTGGACCCAATGGATCGTGTAAAAGAATTGAGTGATGCAAGTGTTCCGTTCTCGTTCGATGTCCATAGTTTTATATTCTCCGAGGACGCTGTAGGATTAGAAAAGAAATTGCACGATACCCTTACCCATAAGCGATTGAACAAAGTCAATCTAAGAAAAGAGTTCTTCTCATCTAACATCGAGGAACTGGAACAGCTTGTACATGCCATTGACCCGACCGCTGAATTTAATACTACGATATTGGCAGAAGAATACAAGCAGTCCCAATATATGGACCAAGTGCAATAACGCAACTTGGGGAAAGCCAAAAAATCAGCACTAAAATAGCCCACTGCGTTAACAGCGGGCAAAGTGGTAACCATTTTATCGTGCGATATAATAGTCCCTCAGCAAGACCTATTATACCACACTTTTGTAAAAAGGTGTATTTTTTATACTCTTTTTTAAGGAGGCGTACATGAAACACAATATCCAAATCCGAGAACGAAACGGAAAATTCCAGGCGAATGTCGGCTACAGATACGATAATTCTCCCACATGGAAATACAAATCAAAACAAGGCTTCCGGAAGCAAAGCGATGCAAAACGATGGGCAAGCCAAACAGTGGTCGAATTGGCGGATGACGAAGGCCGATACATTGTCTGTCAAGATATGACGCTCGGCAATGCCATTGATCTTTTTTTATCCACAAAAGCTCCGCTTCAAGCCAATTCTTATATTACCTACAAAAATGCGATGGCGCAGCTCGAGCCGTATGCCGATGTCAAATTATTAGATTTAGATCCTGTCCTCACACAACAAATCGCCGGCTCCATCTCCCCGGGATTTACCAAGTACATTCGTATGTTTTGGGGTTATATGAGCAAAATGAATTTAATCAAGCAAAGCTACTTGCAGATCAAAGTAGCGGAAAAGAAAAAGAAATATAAAGTAATATCCTCCGCCGACTATCAAAGGATCCTATCCAGTTCCGCTTCCAACGAAAT
>JBHBDS010000046.1:0-7469 GCA_041784625.1 Filifactoraceae bacterium | reverse complement strand
TTGGTCGAGAACGTCCATGTCGACACTTCCATCATTCAATGTGCTCATCAGCGCACGAGAATCGAGCACCGTCATCGCATTTTTGCCGAGATAGGTCTTGTTGGAAGCTGCCAAAATATCATAACTTGAAATGTCAATCAGATACACATTGTAGCCAACAGGAAGCGCAATCTTTTCTATACTCTGCTGCATTTCTTCACTCGTTGGCGCAAGGGAATTTTCGGGAATTACGCTCAGCACCGTCGTATTGGAGATGACGAGCAGATTTTCACGAATAAGCGAAAGGTTGTAATCCTCCAGCCGGTCGCTAACAAAAACCCCTACAATGGTCATGGCGATAAACACCAGTACAAAGTACAAAGCACTCAATCGCCATCGGATACTCTTAAACATATTTCTCCTTTATTCGCCCTTGAAGTAGTAACCCACTCCTCTTCTTGTCATGATGAACTCAGGTTTTGCTGAGTCATCTTCTATCTTTTCTCGAAGTCGACGCACTGTTACGTCCACCGTGCGCATATCGCCGTAGTATTCGTATCCCCACACGGATGCGAGCAGCTGTTCTCTGGAGAATACTTGCTCTTTTTGCAATGCCAAAAACTTGAGCAAATCAAATTCACGCACCGTCAGCGGGATCACTTCGCCACTTTTAGATACCTCATATTTTAGCAAATCAATCAAAAGGTTGCCCGATTGAATCGATTGTTTTGCCGTATCATTTTGCATCTGCTGAATCGGCATGGCCGTTCTCCGGATATTCGCCTTGATTCTTGCGGTAAGCTCCCGAATACTAAAAGGCTTTGTGATGTAGTCATCCGCCCCAAATTCAAGCCCGAGCACCTTATCCACTTCCTCCGCTTTTGCTGTTGCCATAATGATCGGCACATTGGACTGCTCGCGAACTTTTTTGCACACTTCAAAGCCATCCATTCCAGGAAGCATAATATCCAGCAGAATCAAATCCACTTCAACTGAACGAGCAAGCGAAAGTCCTTCCAATCCATCGTAGGCGGTGATGATTTCAAATCCTTCTTTTTCCAAATTGAATTTTATAATATCTGAGATCGGCTTTTCGTCTTCAATTACCAAAATTTTGCTCATAGTCCCTCCTTTGGCACAATTAATGTGCTAAGCATTTTGCTGCAAGACATTTGCAACAAAAATGCTCTATCTTGGAGCAACGCCCATCGTTACTCCAAAGAAATTCTATCATTTCTTATGATTCTATCAAAAAATCAATTATTTATCAACCGAGGCGAGTTGCAAATACTCCTCGAGCGTGATGTCGTTCTCAAAAATATATTTTGCTGCTTCCATCCCAACATAACGATAATGCCACGGCTCATATCCAATGCCCGTGATGTCCGTTCTGCCATTTGGGTAGCGCAGGATGAAGCCGTATTTGTAGGAATTCTGAATCAGCCATTTTTGCTCAGCGGTTTCTTCTTGTTTTTTGTTCAGCTGCTGATAATTTCTCGAAACGATGTCCACCGCCAATCCCGCTTGATGCTCACTCGTACCAGGAATCGCCACCCACTGTGCAGCGAGACGTTTTGCCTCTTCTTTGCCATAGCCTTGATTGACATACCTCGCCACTTGGTTGTTATACAAACTCGTCTGCTTTTCCATCGTGCGATAAGACGAGATGATCATCGGTTTGAGCCCCGCCTTTTGCGCGTCGCCCATCATTCGCTGCAAATCCCATGCGATTCGCTCATCCACCTTGTGTCCAGAACCGAGCGTTTTGAGTTTTACGCTAAAATCTTTTGGCAGATAATTCCATGGATTCACCAGCAAAAGATTCCACGCAGTTGGATCAATATTTGGCGTTTGAACCTCCTGAAACAAAACTTGCTGGTACTCACGTGCTGCCTTTGCACTCGCACTGTAATTTTTTTTCATCGCCGAAATCATCCGCAAGTCACAAGTCGATTTTTGATTCGAGACCTCGACCACCGTGTGCGCATAAGCTTCTGCGCCCATCCCTGCCTTGCGAGGATCCAGATTTCCCGTCATATATCGAAATAGCAAAAAACCAGCAATCATCAGAAGGATAATAATACCCAGCCAAACTCGACGTTGAAAAATGCTCGAGTTTCTTCCAAAATTTTTCATCGTGATACCCCCTGTTCTATTCCACTATAAAGCTTTTCTCTATTTAAGTCAAATTTTTGGGGCGATTTTCTATTTCTGTACTATGTTAAACGAAAACAGTCTTCCCCAAAGTGACAGCCGAAAAAAAATTCTACTGCTGCAAAATGCTGTGCTGTATCCGAAAAAACGCTCGATTTCAAAAAGAAAGTAAATTTATTAATATTTTTTCTTTTTAGCCCGTTATTAGCGTTGACAAACACAAATTTCGTCTGATAAAGTAATTAGTAGTTCATACTATTTAGGAAGGAGAAGAACAATGCCTGCCCCGCAAAAAAGAAATACGATTCAGCGCAAACTTGTGCTCGATGCCGTGACCAGTATGCACAATCATCCAACGGCAGAAGATATATATCAAAAAATTGCAAAGACACACAAGAGCATCAGCCGCGGAACTGTGTACCGCAATCTGAACCTTCTTGTAGAGGACGGCTATATTTCAAAAGTATCGCTCTACGACGGAGCGGATCGATTCGACTACAAACTTGGCAAGCACAATCATATCAAATGCAGCGAGTGCAACAATGTGTTTGACGCACCAGCAGCAAACAGTGAAGTGCTGGACGAACTGATTCGTCTGAACCAAAACGCAGCCGAATCATCGGATTTTGAAATTTTGGGCTACGAAATTGTATTCAGCGGCATCTGCCCAAAATGTCGCGCCAAAGCAAACAAACATTAGTGAATTCCCCTTTTGGGATTCAAATAAATTAACTAAGGAGAATGAATATGTTAAACGGAAAAGAGCTAAAAGGAACAAAAACCGAAAAGAACCTACAAGACGCATTTGCAGGCGAGTCGATGGCACGCAACAAATATACTTATTTTGCAAGCGTTGCTAGAAAAGCAGGCTATGTACAAATCGCAAATATTTTTGAGGAAACTGCAAACAACGAGAGAGAGCATGCAAAACTTTGGTTCAAAGCACTTGGCGGAATCAGCGATGACACAATGGAAAATCTTGCTGCTGCGGCTGCTGGCGAAAACTATGAGTGGACAGATATGTATGCTCGTATGGCTGCTGAAGCAAAAGAAGAAGGCTTTACAAAACTTGCTTTCCTATTCGAAAAAGTTGGCGAAATCGAAAAAGAGCATGAGGCTCGTTACAATGCACTAAACGAAAACATCAAATCCGACAAAGTATTCAAACGTGACAGCAAAGTAGAGTGGTTCTGCGAAAACTGCGGATATATTGTAGTTGCTGAGCAAGCACCTCCAAAATGCCCAGTTTGTGATCATCCACAAGCATACTTCCAAATCCACGCTCGTAACTGGTAGGATTGGAAAAACGTCGCAAAAAAATATTTTTGGATTCATCCGGCCAGATGTGACAAAAATTCCTGCTCCGGCCAGAGCAAGCGACGAATACTATTTCATATTAACTAAGGTAAAATAAAAAGAGTGCTGAGGCAGATGTCTCAGCACTTTTCGTTTTCAAATATTATTTTGGTTCAATCAAGCCATATGCGCCGTCTTTACGTTTGTATACAACGGTTACTTTTCCAGTTTCATAATTATCGAATACGAAGAAGTCATGGCCTAGCATCTCTAGCTGCAATAATGCGTCCTCTTCAGACATTGGTTTGTACTCAAACACTTTGCGGCGAATGATTTTTTCTTCTTGCTCTTCGCCTGCTGCTGGTACATAGTCTTCAATGCTCTCGAATCGGATAGAGCCAAATGGTTTTTTCATCAGCTTGTCTTTGTGTTTTGCAAGCTGTTTTTTTAGTTTTTCGATTGCGACATCGAGTGCATTGTACACATCTTCGTCCATTGCCTCTGCACGGACGACTCCCGAATGGAATGGTACGGTTACTTCAACCTTCTGCTGATTTTTCTGATGGGATACAGTAACCTTTGCCTCTTGTTCCTCACTGAAGTATTTGTCTAGTCTCGAAAGCTTTGTCTCAAAATTGCTTTCCATCGCCTCGGTTACTCTCATATTTCTTCCTAGGATGCTTACTAACATTATGATCTCCCCTTTCCTGTGGTCGTTTTCCGACCTTTTTTATATTCTAACATAAGCAATGAACCCCTGCAAGCATATGACTCGATAAAAACACCGATGTAACAATATTTTTGAATGAATTCCAAAAGAATGTTTGCCCTTGACATACGATTGCAACAGAAAAGGCATTTTGAAAAAATTTCTTGGATAATATAGCAAAAGCCCATGCGTAAACACAGGCTTTTGCAAAAAAGAGGGTCGATTGTATGTTATTAGTTTGTTAGATAAATAGGTTCATATTGGATTTGTCGTTGTCGTCGAGCATGGTTGCTACACCGCCGATTTCCACGCCATCGATGAGTTCTTCTTTGGTGATGCCCATGACATCCATCGACATTTGGCAAGCAGTGATTTTTACGCCTGCATCGACTGCCTGTTTGATGAGTTCTTCCAGTGAATATACATTTTGTTTTTTCATCACACCTCGGATCATCTTTGGTCCAATGCCCATCATATTCATTTTGGACAGTCCGAGTTTTTGGCTTCCACGAGGCATCATCATCCCAAACATTTTAGAGATCAAATCTTTTTTCACTGGCACATGCTGATTTTTGCGCAGAATATTGAGTCCCCAGAATGTGAAGAACATATTGACCTGATTGCCCATCGCTGCCGCTCCATTGGCGATGATGAACGACGCAATCGCCTTATAGAGGTCTCCGCTGAATACAATCATCTTTTTTTCTTTTGGCATGGCGGAGGTTTTGCATGGTGCATCGACTACATTATTGGTCTTTTTTTTTATCGTTGCGTAGAATTTGCCGTTTGCAGAGCTGCGGTCGAGCAATTCGTTGCCCGTATTTTTTGCCCAGCTGGAAATATCATTGTAAAATCCTGGGTCAGTGGATACCACTTTGAGCACCTCGCCGTTTTCGAGTCTTGCAAGCGCTTTGGAAACTTCGACGATCGGACCTGGACAGCATAGTCCGCAGACATCAAGGTCTATGGGCCCCACCTCTTCGTCTTTTTTCACCATTCCGCTGTCTTCTAGTTTTTGCGTTGCAAAAGTGTTCACACGGTTTGGATCTGGGTTTTGGTCGCTGTAGGTTCGGTAACCTCCCATGAGATTTTTTACTTTGAATCCATGCTGTTTGAGGATTCGGCTCGCAATGTAGCCTCGTAGTCCCACGGCACAGCTGGTGATATATTCTTTTTCGTTATCCAGCTCCGATAATCTGCTGCGAATTTCGCCAAGCGGCATCGAATAGGAATTTGGAATAAATCCAAGCTCTCTCTCGATTAACTCTCGCACGTCGATTACTTGATGGTCGCTGAGGTCTTTTAGTTCTTCCACTCGTACCACTTCGACCAATCCTTCCAATTGGTTCACTGCGGTGTAGCCTGCCATATTTACTGGATCTTTTGCCGAAGAATATGGCGGTGCGTATGCAAGTTCCAGCTCGGTCAAATCATATACGCTTGCTCCGAGTCTGATTGCCGTTGCGATAACGTCGATTCGTTTGTCCACGCCATCGTAGCCAACGATTTGTGCGCCAAGAACTTTGCCATCTACGCCAAAAATCAGTTTGATCGTCATTGTCGCTGCGTCTGGATAGTAGCCCGCATGAGAATTGGAGTGAATCGTTGTGATGCGATAATCTTTTTTGTATTCTTTGCCTTCACGCTGCAAGGTTTTTTCGTTCAATCCTGTTGCTGCAACGGTTAGATCAAATATTTTTGCAATGCTCGTTCCTTGAGTTCCGTTGAACTTTTGTTTTGCGCCAAGAATATTGTCCGCCGCGATTCGTCCTTGCTTGTTCGCAGGTCCTGCAAGCGGCACCATCGCTTTGTGACGAAGTACAAAATCTTCGACTTCAATAATATCGCCTACTGCAAAAATATGCGGATCGGATGTGCGAAGATTTTCGTCCACCATTACGCCACCTCTTGCGTTGAGCTCTAGTCCTGCTGCTTTTGCTAACTCGCTGTTCGCACGAATTCCGATCGAAAGAATCACGAGGTCTGCTTGAACAAGTTTGTTGTCTTCCAATACGACGGTGGAAGAGTTGGCATGGTGCTCGATTTTGGAAACGCCATTTTCGATAATGAGGTTGATTCCTTTTTCTCGAAGATGGTTGTGCACCAAATTTGCCATGTCCAAATCCATTGGTGCCATTACTTGGTTTGCTTTTTCAATCACGGTCACGGCGATGCCACGGTGTGCCAGATTTTCTGCCATCTCAAGGCCGATAAATCCTCCGCCGATTACGGTCGCCGTTTTTGGATTGTGCTCGGCGATATAGTTGTACACTCGATCGGTGTCCGGAATATTCCAGAGCGTAAATACATTTTTGCCATCAAATCCTTCTACTGGCGGTTTGATCGGACTTGATCCCGTCGAAAGAAGCAGTTCATCATACGGCAAATCATACTCTTCGCCTGACTGTAGATTTTTTACACGAACCTTTTTGCCCTCACGATCAATGGCAATTGCTTCGCTCTGCACTCGGATATCCACATTGTATTTTGCGGTGATCGCCTCTGGTGTCGAAACAAACAGCGCATCTCTTTGTGGAATCACGCCGCCGATATAATATGGAAGTCCGCAGTTTGCAAACGAAACATACTCGCCACGCTCCAGCAAAGTGATCTCAGCCGTCTCATCCAATCTTCTTAATCTTGCAATCGCTGTTGCTCCACCTGCAACGCCACCGATAATTACAATTTTCTTGCTCATATTTCCTCCTGGGTTTTTTGTTTTTTGGTTTTTACTTTTATTTTTTTTATTGTATTTCGTTCTTTGATTTTTTCTTTGATTTGTCGCTTATTGTTTTAATTTCTGTTTCTGGAATTGTTTTGTGTTCTATCCTTTGAGTTTTGCATTTTTTTCTCATCTTTATCAGCCCGACCACTATTTAGCGATAATACTTCTTTACTAATCAGACCGTATCTCTACTCTTTGGCAAAATAAAGCGCCACGAGATTTTTGACATCCTCGTTGACCAAGCTGTAATAGCTCTCGAGCCCCTGCTTCTTCACCTCAACGATGCCGAGGTCTTTCAGCTTCGAAAGATGCTGTGACACATTCGGCTGTGAGATTCCCATACAGTTCGTAAAATATCCGACATTGCAGATGCCTTGTAGATAAAGATTCTTCACGATGCAAAGTCTTGCTGGGTGCGAAATTGCCTTGAGCACGTTCGCCAGCTCCATCACACGAACATTCTCAGGCGAAAATTCCATAATTTCAGCGCTATGTTCTATTTTTTCTGCCTTGCTCATCTTTACTCCTTTTCCAACAGATTTCTGCAACAAAATAATCTTGTTTGCAAAAAGCTGTTTGCTTGTAATCGTTTTGTTTGTTTTGTTT
>JBHBDS010000045.1:0-6212 GCA_041784625.1 Filifactoraceae bacterium | reverse complement strand
ATTGCAAAATCATTCGAATCTCACCTCGAGAGGGGAAAATTTTTGTCGGCGAACTTTCAGGACAAAAAGCAAGAATCAAACTGATGCTTGCGCTGAACATTTCAGATGATAATAAATATATACGAGGACTTTTTGAAAATGTATATATTTATTAAAAATATAGGAGGTAAAATATTATGAACAACATTCAATGGGATCAACTAGGTTTTAACTACATGAAAACAAATTGTGCTTTCGTATCCTACTACAAAGATGGCAAATGGGACGACGGTGCGCTTGTGGAAGAAGATACCATCACAATTGCAATGTCTTCTGCAGCGCTTCACTACGGACAACAAACTTTTGAAGGACTAAAAGCATATCGTACAAAAAACAACGAGATTCAGCTTTTTAGACCAGATCAAAATGCAAAAAGAATGATTCGCAGCTGCCAGCGTCTATTGATGCCAGAATATCCAGAAGACAAATTTATCGAAGCAGTAAAAAAAGTTGTAAAAGCAAATGAAGAATTTGTGCCACCATACGGAACAGGTGCAACGCTTTACATCAGACCATACTTAATCGGTGTTGGAAACAATATCGGAGTAAAACCAGCTCCAGAATTCCTTTTCGGCATCATTGTAATGCCAGTTGGCGCATACTTCAAAGGCGGAATGAAACCAGTAAACTTCATGACAACCGATTACGATCGTGCAGCACCACACGGAACAGGTGCAGCAAAAGTTGGTGGAAACTACGCTGGCTCACTACTTCCTCACGAAGAAGCCGTCAAAGCGGGTTATGCAGATTGTATCTATCTTGATCCTGCAACACATACAAAAATTGAAGAAGTCGGTGCAGCAAACTTCTTTGGCATCACGCATGATGACGTTTTTGTAACACCACTTTCGCCATCGATTCTTGGATCGATCACAAAATACTCGCTGCTCGAGGTTGCTTCCAAATATCTTGGACTAAAAACAGAAGAAAGAGATTGTCGCATCGATAATATCTCCGAGTTCAAAGAAGCAGGAGCGTGCGGAACGGCAGCAGTAATTTCTCCAATTGGTGGAATCGCACACAACGGAAATCTTCATGTATTCTATAGCGAAACAGAAGTTGGTCCTGTAACAAAAAAACTTTACGACACATTGACCGGAATCCAATTCGGCGACATCAAAGCGCCAGAAGGTTGGATCGTAAAAATCTAAACATTCACCCGCATAGCGAGCGGTTTATTGTTTCTCTCATTTCACGAGCTCAACGGAAACAAATTTCAAAAAAAGAGCCTTCGCCCTGGTATTGTTTACAATATTTAGGGCAAAAGGCTTTTTCTCTTTTTATTCATAAAAATTTTTTATGCGACATTTGCGACACCAATGCGACATTTGCGACACCAATGCGACATTTGCGACACCAATGCGACATTATTTTACAACGATCCAGCTCCCCTCACGTTTTGAACCTTTTCTTTGAATAATCTCTTTTTCCTGCAACGATTTGAGCGCTCTTTCAACGGTTC
Organism: Filifactoraceae bacterium; assembly: GCA_041784625.1. Taxonomy (GTDB): domain Bacteria; phylum Bacillota; class Clostridia; order Peptostreptococcales; family Filifactoraceae; genus JAUNKE01. Next base: position 4,711 of record JBHBDS010000045.1, on the reverse strand, counting down.
TCTTCGCTACGCCAAGTTTCTCCGCAATGTCAATTGTTTTGAAGCTTGGATTCTCTATCAGCAAATCAATCACTTTTCGCTCCGTATCCGTCAATGCGACATCCAAACCGACATTTGCGACATTCAAACCGACATTTGCGACATTCAAAGCATCCATTACACTTTTTTCAAAAGGAATGGTGCAACGAATAAAGTTGTTTTCGATTTCAAAAACTTCTTTCCCGTACTTGTTAATAATCGTTGGAATCCCGTGCCCCGTATGCTCTGTAAGCCCCATACTCAAAAATATTCTCATCAGCGTAGCATTTCTCGGTTTACTTATTCCATCGTAGAATTGTTTTTCCGTCATCCCACTTGGCAAGCCTCCGTGCGAAAGAATCTCTAACCTGTCACAAAACATCGATATTTGCGGCTCGGTAATTGTCCAATCATTATGCACCAAAGCGTTAAGAATTGCTTCATTAACTGCATCATAGTCAAACAAATATTCATCTTTTCTCGGACGAACAGTCGTATCCGAGATGCAAATATTTTCAGCTTGCAGTCTGTTCTTGATTTTTGAATAGGTGGTAAGAATGCAGCCGTATCCATAATCGCTTCTTTCTGAAATAGAAGCCTTATTGTCTCCCAAAAATTTTACAAAAATGAAAGGGATATTATTTCGATCCGACAATAACTCCGCCAACAAATTGTATTCTCCCTGTTCATTTCGAAGATGCAAATTTGTTTCAAACGAGCTATTCTCCAAGTGATAGCCTTTTTCCGAGTAATATATCTTCAATTCTCGAAAAGACAAGTCCGCCAAACTCGATCGTTTTTTTAGCATGTATTCTTCATCAATAAACCTTTGTTCATATCGAATCTTTATTTGTTCTGGCGTCATTTCTTTGCAAGTTGTACCAATTCGAATGGTGCATCCCGATGAAGAAAAACCATATTTTTTCTGACAATATATATGTTGTCTCCCTTTATTGATCTTGATGACAATAATCGTCTTCCCGTCGTCAAATCTAAGCTCAGAACTTATCTCGTCCTGTGGGTTCGGTTCAATCTGGGTTGTAATAACATCCGAAATTTTTCGGAGAGTTTCATCTACTTTTTCCACCCCGACAACATCACCGTTATCCTTGATTCCAATATATATCGTCCCACCTTCTCCATTTAGAAAAGATACTATTTCTTTTGTGATCGTGTCAGTGTATTTAGCCTTTAATTCAACAGTTTCCGTTTCAAAATAGTTTTTCATCCCAAATCACCTCCACCAATATTCTAGCACATTTGCGACAAATTTGGAATCAAAAGCGACATTTGCGACACCAATGCGACATTTGCGACACCAATGCGACATTTGCGACATCAATGCGACATTCTTTGTGACATCCTTAGGGTCATTTTCACTAATAAAGTTTCTGTTGTACAAGGTGAGCATTACTCCGTTATCCGATGTTTTGTACTCAAGCTTTTTATCAGATGAAGCATCTGGCATAAAAATTAGGGCGTACAAAAAAGTGCGCCCTTAGGATGTCCTTAACGAATAAGGCTTAAAGCAAATGCTCCTGCAAATAGTTTACAACGCATTAACTCATCTGTCAATTTTTTCAGAACCTCAAATTGCTCTTCCCACTGTAAAACACAGCAGAAAGCATCGCAATGCCTTGCTCAGTAAAAGCATAGGAATTTGAAGATGAATGTTTCATTTCCATGAACTGGTCGCAAATTGCGACCACATACTAACATATTCTTCATTTGTCGAACGAATCATAAACTCTGCAGAAAAATTCCAAGACCGCCCGATGAGCTGCATGAATCAACTCAGTGATATTCGTTTCATTGAGATTTCTCCATCGCTATTTACATTGACATAAATCTCGCTCTCATCACAAAACGTATTGCAATCTGCATTACAAAATGCTACAATATTGCAAAGGAGGTGCATTTATGAACCCAAACAAAACAGCAACTGTTAACGTTCGAATACAAGAGAATATCAAGCTCCAAGCAGAAGCAATCCTTGAAGAAATCGGACTTCCTCGCTCAACTGCTATCGATTTATTTTACCGACAAATAATCCTTACTGGAGGAATTCCATTTCCGCTCGTCGTTCCAAAAAATCCGCTCAGCATTGACGATCTCTCTTATGAAGAAGTGCGAGAAATTCTTTCACAAGGCATTCAGCAAGTCAAGAAAGGACAAACCATAGACGCAGCCGCAGTATTTTCTGAGATGGAACAAAAGTTCAATCTTCGAAAATAATCCTCTGGAGTGTATCATGAAAAACTACAAAGTTAAATTAACACCAATCGCTCAGAAGCAGTTTGAACAAATGGTACTGTATTATCAAGAAGATCTGTCTTCTCCCGATACTGCGACAAAGTATTTCAATCTCATCAAAAATCAAATCGAGAGCCTCGCAAATGTCCCAGAAAGATTTCCAGAAATCGAGGAGCAAGTTGATCCTTCTATTGTGTTGCGTAAAATGGTTGTAAAAAATTACAACATCTATTATTCCGTTGATAAAGAGAATTTTTCTGTATATATCGTTGCTATTCTGTATTCAAAAAGAGAACAATTAACAGCACTACGAGATACAATCTCTTGAGATCACAAATCGTGATCTCATTTTTCTCTCTGTTACATGAGGTTACCTCTCATTGTCTACTCAAACGCAAAAATAGGGCTTGTGCCCTATTTTTGTTGTAACATTATTGAATTTTTCTTTTATCACTTTTCTGTTCTTGAATATGATCTTAGATTTTTTGTGGATGATCAAAGATTCTATTGAAAACCATTTCTTTCAATATTTCTATTTTGAACTTTTGATCTAAAATCTTCTTCTACGTGCGCTTTCGTTTTGCAAAAGCACGATGGCTAGCATCAATGTTGCGCTATAGAGCAATGATGATTACGAAACAACAAACCTCTGTAACTCACTGTCCGTCAAAGAGGCATAGTCCCTATTCTCTTTTTTACAATAATCTCTCATCGCTTTCATATCCAAATGGGGTTGATCTTTTTTCTCCGCAGTATAAACTCCACTTGGAAAGTAATGATCCATCTTCAAAAAAACGCCTGGAATTCTACTTTTTTTCATCATTTTCACCCCTTCTTGAAATATTTTTCTACCAACCTTAAGAACTCTTCTCCTTCGATTAGCATACGTTGGCTCTTTCCTATTTGTTTTGCTCCCAAAGTCTCTGAGTAATAACGAATCAAGTCTGATTTTGCATTAAAGAACACATAATCCATGTCGTTTTCAAGCGCTTTCTCACAAGCGATTGCAAACAAATGTGCCCCTACTCCTTCATACCGACCTTGCAAACCTCTATTGTGAGGTGCTGATTCAACAACACCGATAAACATCCCACCAAAACTCGGTTTCAATGAAACTAACCCCTGCACGTCATTAGAAGCATCGACAAATAGTGCATATACCGTTTCTCCATCCTTTTCTGGAATAGTCCAATCAAAAGCCCAATCCAAAAACTCACCCTCTTTGGGAATTATTCTCTTTACTGTAGTAGCTACTTCTTTCCTCGTTTTTCGCTCAACAAGACAATCTGTCAAGCAATCAATTCGAATATCAACAAACTTATCATTCATCTTAATACTATTATAACTCCTATCGTTATTTTTCGCAATGTTATTACCCGTTTAGTTCTGATTTCATTGAATTATTTCTCGCTTAATAAACTAGAATCCTTTTCCGAGTGCGACATACGCTGAAAATTGGATGGTAAGCAAATGCCTCCAGCTAAAATATCAGCACTCTCTATGAATTGATTGGCTAATAATGATTATACAAAAATCGTGTCTCATTGTCTACTCAAACGCAAAAATAGGGCTTGCGCCCTATTTTTGTTGTGTAGATTATTGAATTTGTTCATGTCTTAATAAACTTTTCATGTTTTTTTAATTGTGTCAAATTTCTGTTCTTGAATATGATCTTAGATTTTTTTGATTGGATGATCTAAGATTCTATTGAAAATCATTTCTTTCAATATTTCTTTTCCGAACTTTTGATCTAAAATTTTCTTCTACGAGCGCTTTCGTTTTGCACGAACACAATGGCTAGCATCAATGTTGCGCTATAGAGCAATGACTGTCCCAATGTCTCTCTGAACAGTGAGTGATATGGCAGACCTGTTTTTGGTGCGCCTTGGATTCTTGTGGTTTTGTCATCGCCGTCTTTGTCACGGTTGGATTTTGGTACGCCGTCGTCACCGATGGTCTCATCGGAGATTCCGCCTCCGCCACCACCGCCTGGGCCACCTCCTGGTGTCACTGGTGGTACGATTGGCTCCTCGGTTGGTGGTTTTGGATCCGTTGGTGGTGTAGGTGGGGTTGAGCCGCCGCCTCCGCCGCCTGGAGTATATCCTCCTGTTCCATCAGCATAATAGTTATTATATGCTGCAGTCACCACTGCCTCATCTCCTATTGTCAGCGAAACTTTTCCATCAGTAGACCTTACTTCAGGTTTTCCATTAACACTAATAGAAGGATAGTATTTTTCAATAAGCTGTTCCTCGATTGTAACAACGGTTCCTTTTGGTAGAGAAGCGATTTCAAAAGTCTCTCCATGTTTTAGCGTAAAAGTTCCACCGTCGATAATTCCACCTGAGTCTGTGCCAATTGTGTATGGGTACACGCCTCCAGAAGGAAGACCAGTAATCTTAAAGGTAAACGGTTTCGTTCTATCTCCGCCCGTAACTAT
>JBHBDS010000044.1:0-9102 GCA_041784625.1 Filifactoraceae bacterium | reverse complement strand
GATACGAGCGAAAGATCCGCTAGCTTAAGGGATGGCGTAATATCTTCTTTGCTGTTCCAATCGGGGTTCTGAATGCCGACGCTCCATTTTTCATTGCCTGGCTTTGTACCGATCGTGACGACATTGCCACCGATAGAGAGTATCATGGAGTTGATGCCAAATTCTCTTGCTTCTTCGGACACTTTTTGCACTGCATAACCTTTTGCAATGGCACCAACATCGAGCCGCATCTCAGGGTCAGCGAGATATACTGTTTGGCTCGAACGATCGATGATGATATTTCGAATATCTATGTGCTTTGCTGCCTCTTCCAGCTCCTCTTTACTTGGAACAACCGCCGACTGCGCATCATATTGATATTCCTCTCGCTGCTGGTGCCAAAGATTCAGCACAGAGCCCATCGCCACATTGACAGCTCCGTCCGTTTCTTCATGCGCCCAGATGCACAGCTCCAGCAAATCAATAATGCTTTCGTCAACCTCCACGGGAGATTTGCCCGCATAGTCGTTGATGGTTTTGATATTGTTGATCCCATCGTAGCTTTTGAAAAAATCAAATTGCTGGTGATAAAATTCTAGGCGATTGTAGATAAAGTCACTCTGCTCCTTGAATTCCTCTTCGCTCTTCGCATAGCCGACAATACGGCTTACAGTATTGAACAGCTCCAAAAAATCGGCAGAATATCGATAGAGCTCTGGCTGTTTTGTACAGCCTGTTAGGATTGAAAAAATAGTGAGGATTGCAGCAACCCTCACTATCACTTTGTTTCTCATTATCTTGCAGTTGTAGCTGCTTTTTCAAGCAAACGTACTTGGTCATTTACATGGATTGTTACCGAAGATTTGAGATCGTCTGAAGATGGTCTTCCTTCGCCATCAAGCTCAATTGCTTTTACTTCTGCAACGGTTTTACCCACAACATACTCTGCAAATGCTTTTACTTGCTCGTACCATTCTTTGCCGATACCAGAATTTTTCTTCATTCCGTAGTCGTCGCCTATCTCAACTTTGGATGGCGGAAGTGTTGCAAGATCTGTTGTTACTTCCCCTTTGTTGTTGAAGTTTACATTTGCTTGAACACCATCAACGATTGCGCTTGTCACTTTGCCATCTGCATCAAAAGTTGCTGCCACGATATTTGTGTAAGCCTGAGCAAGTCCATCTGCATCCGCTGCCGCATCTTTAGATTTTGCAATCGTAGTGTCCATTGCTAGTCCCAATGTGTCTGTAGAAGATGCTCCAAGATTTTGCGCATTTTGAACTGCTTTCTCGATTACATCAATCACATCATCCACGTGAACGGTTACAGACGCTTTGAGGTCGTCGCCAGTTGGTCTGCCTTCTTCGTTGAGTGCGATTCCTTTTAGTTCATCGATTGTTTTGCCCTCTGCGTATTCGATGAATGCAGCAATCTGCTCGCTCCACTCTTTGCCGATACCAGAGTTCTTTTTCATTCCATAAGCCTCACCAAGTGCAACTTTGGATTCAAAAACTGTCGCAAGGTCTGTAACAATTTTTCCTTCTGCATCGAAGTCGATTTTTGTTTGCATTCCATCTACTGCAATTTTTGCAAGTTTGCCATCGGCGTCAACAATTACTGCAGCGATCATGGAGTAAGTTTGAACCTGTCCATTTTTGTCTGCCTCTGCGTTTTTGGACTTGTCGATCGTTGTGATAATTCCTAGTCCCGTTTTTGCCTCTCCTGCAGTTTCTGTTACTGCTGGTGTTTCTGTTTTTGGTTCTTCTGTCGTCGCTGTTTCAGCTGGTTTTGAACCACATCCTGTTAGCATTGCCACTGTCATTAGTAAAGACAATCCTACCATTAATTTTTTTCTCATAATTCCCTCCCATGAAGAATAATTTTATGTTATGGGTTTTCCCCTATAACCAGATTAACCGATGAGCACGCCGAGAAAAATCCCCAGCGTCAGGCTCAAGTTGATGAGCAAGTAGTTTTTGATCGAAACGACAAAGGTTTCGGACTTGCTCTGTTTTTGCAAAAAGATTTTTGTATTTTTTTCGACCAGTGGATAGCTGATCAGCATCAAGAGCGCCGTCGTTGGCAAAATTCTCAGAGTTGCCATCAAAATCACCGCAAGATAACATGCTCGATACAGCCACAAAAACAGTGGCAACGCATAACCCTTGATATAGTACGGTAGCGTAAAACGACCATTCTCAATATCCTTGGCAATATCCGACGTATTGTTCGCCAGCATAATATTTGCTGTGGTAAACGCAGGCACAATACCAAAAAGCAGAAGTTTGAACATCTCAAGCATCTGCACATGCAAACTCCACAGCGATCCCTCAATCTCCACCGACAAAATGCTCCCCGCTGGCAGATTAATCACTGCCAATATCAGCGGAATCATCACGCCGTAGAAGAAGCCTGAAATAACTTCGCCCAGTGGAATCCTTGAAATAGCGACCGGTCCATAGGTGTATAGAATCCCACACGCAAAGCACAGTGCTCCGAGTACGAGCACGATGTAGTCGGTCAGTGCCACCAGTAGTAGCCCTAGTCCGATTGACGCAGCGAGTAGTCCAATAATAATATTTTTTGCCACCACTCGGTCGTAGGGCAATTTCTCCCCATTGGTCTTGGTGTCAATATAATTATTGATCGCCGTCGTTGTCAGATCAAACAACAACATACTCGAAAAAAATATCGCTGTCGGGAAAATTCGAATCGTGATTCCCCGAGCAATCAGCCACAGAACCGTCATCACAAAGACGACGACTGAGGTGATTTTTGTTCTGATCTCTGTATATTCAAAAAAACGCTTCATTTCCCTGCCGCCTTGTTGAGTAATCCAAGGAGTTGTTTTCTTTTTTGTTCCCCAAGCGACAATTGATCCAGTTCTGCTAGAGCCATCTGATAGTAGCGATTGGCTAGAGCCCGTGTTTTTTTGTCACCACCCACCTTGAATATCCATTGCTGAATTTTGTGGGGCTCAAAATGACTGGTCTCTTTCTGACGGAGAAGTTCTTGCCTGAGCAATTCATCTTCCTGTATCGAAAGAATCAGCGGCAGTGTGATCACACCCGCATTAAGATCCGAGAGAATTGGCTTTTTTGCCATCTCTTGGGTCTGCTCAATATCAATGAGATCATCCAACATCTGGAAAATCATCCCGATGTAGCGACCGAGCTTTCGGTATCCTTCGAAATGATCTTTCTCCCCCAAAATCCATGCGCCGCCAGCAAGTGCTGCCTCAAATAGCATCGCCGTCTTGCCACGTATCGTCGAGAGATACCTGCGCACGCTGAGGTCGAAATTGAAATTATTGCTTCCTTGACGAATCTCGCCAATGCAGACAAGTTTTGCATAAGAAACGAGCTCAAATCCATCTGTTTCACGATCCATATCAATGCTCGCAGACAAATCAATCGCCTGCGCAAAAAGATAATCGCCGCAGAGCACCGCCTGTTTGCGCCCGAATTTACGGTGCAAACTCTCGATTCCTCGCCTCGTCGATGCGTCATCGATAATATCATCATGTACGAGTGTCGCAAGATGAAATAGTTCGAGCGCGACCGCCAATTTGATCGCATCAGCATCAACTTTTTGTTCCTCGTCCGATGCGGAAATAAGCAGCGCTTTTCCTCGAAGATTTTTGCCCAAACTCCTCGCCAGATGTCCCAAATACGGTCGAAGTGGAGCGGGCGATCTTTGCAGTGAGGAGAGAAGCAGTTGTTCAAACTCCGTAAAACTCTGCGTAAGTGTCACATAGACTCTCTCGCTCACTTGCCTTCTATTAATCATGATACAAATACCACTTTCTTGCGAATGGCACTCTCTGCCATTTTTTCTTAAGCACAGGAATCACATAATAATCTAATCCCAATGTCTGTCCACCGGCAATCAGCACGGCAGCTCCTGCAAACAACATCCAAACGGTATTGAGGTACAATCCTGTTGTGGTAATAAACATCAGCTGTAGTATGATAGACGTTCCCGCTGCTAGGAAATTGAGTAGTCCTGCAATCAGTGCCAATCCAACCAAAATTTCCATCACCACAATGAATCGTTGCATAAAGAGCATCATCGCATCGGAGTTCATGACAAAATTATCCAAAAAACTATTCATCAGCGGAATTTCAATTTTTACCGCAAAATCGCCTAGTGCAGATTCTGCAATTTCCTTTCCAGATACCAGGTAGAACTTGATCAAATTCCAGAAATCCCAGTTGATAATCGCTGTTCCTGCCGATACCGCTGCTTCGGTAACCGCTCCCGATGCCGACGCCACTGCATCTGCTGCAGTCGAAGCGGACGATGCCACATCAGCAGCTTCTGTCGTTGCAGAACTCACTGCATCCAGCGACTCAGGGTTTAGGATGCTCTTATACCACCAATTTGCGCCACCGAAAAAATCCACCAACTTTGGCGTACTAAGCCAACCTTCTGCAACCTTGTGCACTCCTTCAAAAAGCCAGACACAGCCCAGCCAAACTCGGAGTGGAACCAGCATAAAAGACGGTGTAACATTGGAAAAATGTCCGCCAAGAATCGAGCGACGATCTCGAATCGTAAAGAATTCATGCTTCAGATAGGTGAAAATCTTTTTCCATCCCATCACCTGTAAGAAATAGATCAGATTGATAAAATGCTTTGCCAGCATTGCAAAGAAACTTGGCAGATTAAACATTTTATTTGGGAATCCACCTCTTGCTACAGCATATCGTCCACCCACCGAAACCATAATTCCATGGAATTTCGGTGCATATTTTTCCATCTCCCCAGATCCAGTGACTACAACAGCGATATTTTTTGCTGCAGTTGCTGCCGAGTGCTCACAGTTCTCAACCATCTGAGGCACAGGCGCCTCTTCGCCCTCTGGAATATAGAACATATTGTCTCCAACGACAAACACTTCTTCTCGATCAATCGAGCGCAAATATGGATCGACTTCAATGCGTCCTCTCCCTTTGGACGCAATCTGTTTGCTCGCATCGTCTGTAATGTCCGATGCCTCGATTCCCGCAGCCCAGATTACGGTATCGGTAGAATATTGCTCAATATTTTCTCCATTTTTTAGCCTGATAAAGTCTTCGCCAATACCAACAACGCCTCGCCCATACATCATGGTGACGCCCATTTTTTCAAGTCGTCTTTCCACTTTGGTCGACAATTTTTCTGGAAGAATTGGTACTGCACGGGACAAAAAGTCCACGTTGACTAAGGTAACATCGCTCGGATCAATGCGGAATTTTTTGCATAGAGACGGAACATACTCCGCAAGCTCTCCAATCATCTCAACGCCAGTGAACCCTGCTCCAACCACATAGAAGCTGAGCATACGCTTTTTCTTTTCTTGGTTCACCTCACAAGCTGCTTGGCGAAACTTATCGTGGATATGTTCTCTCAAATTGACGGCATCATCATACGACCAAAGGGTATGGCTATACTGCTCAGCGCCTTCTACCCCGAAGAATGTCGGTTTTGAACCCGCCGCCAAAACCAAAATGTCATATTCGTAGCTCGACGCCTCACCATCAAGCACTTTGCCATCAAAATTAATATTTGTAATATTGTCCAACACGACCTTCACATTACGATTCGCAAAAATCTCGCTGAGCTCCATCTTGATGGAATCTTCATCCACACGGTTTGCCGCTACTTCGTGTAGCTCGGTCAACATCGTATGGTACGGTTTTTTGTCGATGATCGTTACGGTCGCTTGACCTTTTAGTTTTTTTGCTAGCTTCTTCGCAGTCAACACTCCACTGTAGCCTGCGCCTAGCACAACAACTTTCTTCATCCTTTCCTCCTAGAACCAAATCCAAACTGCAAGAATAATTTTCCCTACAATGCCTCATGATTATGCTGCTGTTTTTCATACAAAAATGAAGCCGACATTATGTCCATCCATTTTGCACAAACAACAATTATTCTCAGCCGACTATCATTATACCATCATACGTTTTTTGAATCAATAAAAAAATGCTCGAATTCCAACGTTTTGATGCAATTCATTCTCATTTTTTAATCAACAGATAATCAATTCATAATGACATAATTTGCAAATCGTTCGGAAATATCCGAATAAATTCACACATTATTTCTACCCAGATTCATCTAAATAAACGACTGATTGAAAATATTTTGGGTGATATTTTGAAAAGCCTACGTTTTTTTCGACACACATATTATTGAACATTCCCATAAAAGATATAAAAAAAGCAGATTTCTCTGCTTTTTTCAAAAAATATTTGTTATTCTGTTAGCTGCAAACTCATCAACATCATCTTGTTAACTGCTTCATCGGTCAGTGAGTAAACCACTGGTCTTTGCTGCAAAAATGAGATAATATAGTCGCCGTGTTGTACTCGATGATAGAACACATAGTTTCCGAGTGCCGTATCATGAGTGAGCACACCGTAGATTTTTACCCCATCTTTGGTTTCCATATGATCCATACGTAGTACTTGAAGTCCTTGGCCAAGATGAACTTCTTCCTCAATCAGTTCTTCATTGACTGTAACTCCTGGGAAGTAAAGTCGGCTGATTTCAAGCACTTCATTTCCATCTTCAAAGCGATAGATGCTGCCATTTGTCCCTTTGTTATCTTCTTCCGCAATCACTTCGGTCTCTACCAAAGTAAAACGCTTCGGAACATTAAGCCTTATGCCGTCCACAGTGCTTTCAAAGAGTTCAAATTCCTCTTTAGACGGTGCTTGAGTGGTCGCATTTTGCTCTGTTGGCGCAGTTGTTTGAGTTTCTTGTTCTGTTGTTGCAGTTTCTTTTGGCCCACAACCAACCAGTGCCATCGCTGCAACAATTGCAAGCAATGACATTTTTCCAATCCATTTTTTTGCCATTAATCCTCCTAAAATCGAGCGGATCTTAGAATGGCGCAAACCCTTGGTTAAACCATGTGCTTTGTAGCGCTTGATTTACTTCTCTTGCAAAATCATCACGGTGCTGAATTTCCCATGCTGCAAGTGTTTCCAAAAGCGCTTTTGCCTCTGGATCTTCCACTTCTTTCGCTGCATTTTCGTAGTATACCGCAAAGTCATTTTCCATCGAGTATGCCATTCTCAAAATCGGTAGCTCGGATACATCAAAATCTTCGTCGATATGCGCAAGTTCTAGCGCTTTGCTATCGATAATTTCACTACCCTTGGAAGCATCGAGGTCCATCTTGATTAGCTTATTATTCTCCTTGTAGCTTTCGAGTTGCTTGCGGAGAATTTCATAGTGTTCATCCTCCATTGCCGAAAGACCCTCAAAGATCAACTTAATGCTTTTGTTATTTACACGATCTTTGTAGAATGTGTAAAACTCCTTTGCACGTAGTTCCATAGACATTGCGTAATGTAGAATATCTTCTAATCTGTTCATACTTGCCTCCTAAATATTTTATTTTGCCTGCTCGTTAATCATTATTCCCTTTTTTGAGCTTTTTCACACTAATTGTAGAAAAGATTCTCCGATGGAAAGAATGGATCGCAGGTAATGTCGATGCCAAGTTTGCCATAAGTTTGTTCGTCGCTCTTGCTGAGTATCGTGGTCGAATGCGCTTTGGTGTCTTTGAGATCACTGAGTCGTTCGAGTGCTGCCTTTGCCACTGGGTTGGTCGTAGCTGAGATTGCCAGCGCAATTAGTACCTCTTCCGTTGTGAGGAGCACCGATTTTCCTGAACCAAGCGAATTGTGTTTTAATCGCATAATCGGCTCTAGTATCGAAGGCGAAATCAAATGCAAACTGTCGTCAAGCTTTGCAAAATATTTGATTGCATTGAGTACCGCCGCTGCGGTTGCATCCATCAGATCGGTTTTTCGACCTGTGATGATGTGTCCATTTTTTAGTTCGATTGCAACGCTTGGGTAAATTAAATCGTTTTCGGCGTGTTGCGCTTGCTTGTCTCTCGCATATTGTACTGATACTCGATCGGTCTCTTTGAGATCCAGCTCCTCCATAATCAACTTTGCACGATTTGCCGTTTCAAAATCCGCATAGCCCATCTTGTAGTCGCAGGCCACTTTGAAATAACGGCGAATGATCTCTTGCTTGGATGCTTCTCGAACGGCTTCATCATCAATAATCCCGTAGCCGATACGGTTCACTCCCATATCAGTTGGCGATTTGAAGATGGATTCTTTGCCTGTGATTTTTTCAATGATACGGCGCAGCACGGGAAACGCCTCCACGTCTCGGTTGTAATTGACCGCCTGCACATCGTACGCCTCCAAATGATAAGGATCAATCATATTGACGTCACGAAGATCCACCGTAGCCGATTCATACGCAATATTGAGCGGATGTTTGAGCGGCACATTCCACACTGGGAATGTCTCAAATTTTGAATACCCTACTGCTACTCCTCTTTTGTTCTCATGATACAACTGGCTAAGGCAGGTCGATAGTTTTCCACTTCCTGGCCCAGGTGCCGTCACGACGACAATTTTTTTGCTCGTTTCGATATATGGGTTTTGTCCATAGCCCTCTTCGCTGACGATGGTATCGACATCGGTTGGGTACCCCTTGGTCGATCGGTGGATATATACTTTGATATTTCGACGTTCCAATTTTTGGACAAACATCGTTGCCGACGGCTGATTGTCGTATCTTGTGATAACAACCGAGTTTACTTCCAAACCATTTTGGCGCAAGTCGTCAATCAAACGCAAAACGTCCATATCATAAGTAATCCCAAAATCGCCACGAATTTTGTTTCGCTCGATATCGCCCGCATACAGACAAATGATTACCTCGACATTGTCCTTTAGATGCTTAAGCAATTTGATTTTTGCATTTTCATCAAACCCTGGTAGCACCCTTTTTGCGTGCATATCATAAAATAATTTGCCCCCAAATTCCAAATAGAGCTTGTCATAATTATTTACACGCTCCAAGATGTACTTTGATTGCTCTTCCAAATACTTTTCGTGGTCAAAACCCTTTTTCATACTGTCCTCTCTACTATCATTTTTTCCATTCATACTTCCCCAAGTAATGGGTATTTCGTTATTTCATCTGTCAATGAAGTAAATGTCCTTGCATTCTTTTGACAAGGAAATGGCTGTCTTGCCACTAATATTATACACCATTTTTCAAGCTACGGAAATTTTTTTGCATAAACAGCGAAAAAAT
>JBHBDS010000043.1:0-3326 GCA_041784625.1 Filifactoraceae bacterium | reverse complement strand
AGATATCGCAGATCGAGAAGCGATCCTTGCGGTGGTCAAGGCGCAATATCCAGATGAGAATATCAATGACTACTATATCGAAATTGAATCGGATCTTACTTCGCAGAGAAATGAATTGTCCTTGGCACGGGATTTTTACTATGCAGTGAATCTTTATGATATGGACAATATGCTTGCCAAACGTCTGTTTGTTCCACTGTATGATGGGTATGAAACCATTGAGCCTGAAACATCCAAGCATGGCGTGTTGCGTCGAGATTTCACAAACAACATCAACGAAGACGGGAATGAGCTATTTGCCTTTGTCACAGGAAAAGATTTTGAAATGCCAACCGACTTCCTAGATTTTGCTGAAAACTTTGAAGAAGCGAGACTTGTCGAAGATTATATCAATTTTGCAGGCTCTAATGGCGAGGACATTATGATCATCGTACCAAAATATTACGGCGATTTGTATATTCTCAAAGATAAAGATGGTAATATTATGAATGGTGTTAGAAACGAAAGTTTTATGCTGAGTCCATCGATGAACGGCGAAATCATCGTTCGTCATATGGGCAAGGACTACACGATTAATCCAACCTCGGATCCAAGTGCGGATCTGCCAAAAGGTGTCCGCATTGATTTTGAATATCCAGAGGCGTTGGGCTAAAGGAGATTTATGAAAAAATATGACATGATAGTAATCGGCACAGGAGCCGGAAATATTATTTTGGAGGCGGCCCTCGAACAAGGGCTGTCTTGCGCACAAATCGAAAAAGGAAAATTTGGCGGAACCTGCCTAACGAGAGGATGTATACCAACCAAGGTGATGGCGACTTTTGCTGACAAAATTCTGGAATTTGACCATGCCAAAGAAATTGGACTCACCTACGAAAACGTGGCGATGGACTGGAAAAAAATGTCCAAACGAGTTTGGGAAAAAATCGACGAGAGCAAAGGTCTGCGCGAATTTTATCTAGGCGAAAAAAATCTCGATGTCTACGAAGGAACAGGATTTTTTGTCGAAGATAAAGTGATCCAAGTTCAGCTCAATTCGGGAGAGCTCAGCGAAAAAATTACTGCAGACAAAATTTTTATCGGCGTAGGCGGAAGAACCAATGTTCCGCATATCGAAGGACTAGAAGAAGTCGGATACATCACTTCCGAAACTCTTTTTGGCGAAAGTTATCCCAAAAAACCATATGAGAGCCTTATTATCCTCAGCGGCGGTGCAATCGGAAGCGAATTTGCGAATATTTTCAATGCTGCTGGCACAAAGGTCAGTATGGTGCAGCGAAATGTTCGCCTGCTCCCAAAAGAAGACGAAGAAGTTTCTGCCCTAATCAAAGAACGCTTTGAAGAACGTGGCATCAATCTTTTCCTAAACACTTTGAGTGTTTCTGTCAAAAAACATGGCAGCAAAAAAATGCTCAAGGTGAAGAACAAAGAAACTGGCGAAGAAAAAAATATTGTTGCGGAAGAAATTTTGGTTGCGCCAGGGATCATCAGCAACACGGACTGGCTCAAACTTGAAAATACTAATATTCAAACGGACGAAAAAGGCTGGATCAAAACCAACGAATTTCTTGAGACTTCGGTCGATGGCGTATGGGCATTTGGTGATGTGAATGGTCGCCAGCAGTTCCGCCATAAGGCAAATTACGAGGCAGACATCATCGCCCACAATTGTTTTTTGAATAAATCGCCAGAAGAATATCGCTGGGCGAGATATGATTTGGTTCCAGCGGTCACATTCTGCTATCCGCAAGTTGCGCATATCGGCTTGACGGAAAAAGATGCGAGAGAACAGGGATACGAACTAAAAATTGGCAAGCATTATTATAATCAAACAGCAAAAGGCTTTGCGCTCGGTTACAACAACGAAGATCACGAATTTGCCAAATTGATCGTGGACAAAAACACGGATCAAATGCTCGGATTCCATGCGATAGGAAATGAAGCTGCGATGTTGATTCAGCCGTATCTCAATCTGATGAATGCGGGCAAATCCGAGCTTATTCCAATCAATCTAGAGATTGCTTCAGAAACAACAAAAAAACTTCGAGCAGAAAAACCGGTGGCACATCTAAAACCGCATCTACTTTCGACTGTGCGACAAACCATGGTTCCACATCCATCTCTCTCTGAGGTTGGAATCTGGACTTACTATTATATGAAATAAATCGCATTTGTCGTTTTTTGCTACGAAAATCTTTCTGTGAAAATAATTTGGAAAAATCTACAAGGGGTGCTTTGTGAAAATTTTTGAAATGCTACTACTCATCCTGCTCTTGCCGTATAGCTATGACTGGATTATGCAATTTTTTTACGACAGTGCATATCTAACAGGAATGGGGCTAGGCTACGATATGGAAGTTGCGATGGATGCCTACTATCAGTGGGACAGCTACTTCTGCGCCTTTGTTCTTTTAATCTACCTGCCGTGGTATCTGTATATCAAACGTCGAGACAAAGATTCCCTTGCGCAAATTCCACGAAAAAAGCTCAATATGAAAAATGCATGGCAATACCTCGTGATTGCATTTGGGATGAGCGGGGTGTCTGAGCTTTGGTTACGATTTGTCGATGGAATGATGTACCAAAATAATATTTTTGGCATGGGAGATAGTATGGATAGTTTTGTCGATACTTGGTCTAGCGGACCAGACGAAGCATATCTGTGGACCTTGCTCTCGGTGGTTCTTCTCGGGCCACTCGTAGAAGAACTTATTTTTCGTGGCATCCAATATCATTATGCGGAGAGAATTCGATCAGGATGGTTTGCCATCTTGTTCACGGGAATTTCTTTTGGAGTATGGCATGGGGAGCCCGTGCAGATCGTTTACACTGGATTGATGGGCGTGGCACTAGCGATTGTGTACCAAAATTCAAGAAATTTTTATGTCCCGCTGCTCATTCATATCTTTAACAACTTTATGTCTGCGTTGCCGCCAGCTTGGGACACAGATTTTGTCTACGAGCTGTTGACCAATATATCGCTCCTAATGATTCTTCCAGCGATGTATCTTCTCATCAAAATGGTTCGAGAAAATGGACAAATCAATCGTCAGCTCCGTATGGGACAACCAACCAAGGCACATGTAGCCGCACTACGCAGCAGTATGCTTTTTGAACAAGAGTTCGTCGAAAAATGGCAAAAACAGCAAGAAATGGTACAAGCGCAAGAACTTGATCTTCAAACTGGAGAGAATTATCCGGAAGAGCCAGCAAAGGAAGAAGTTGTAAAATAAGGTGTGAGTATCTCACGAAATAAGAAGGAATAGGCAATAAATTTGCAGTCAAAAAAAATAAGCTTATACTATCTTAAAAGAAATTTATTATTT
>JBHBDS010000042.1:0-11490 GCA_041784625.1 Filifactoraceae bacterium | reverse complement strand
TCTACTCGACCATGGATCCAAAAATCCAAAATATTCTCGAGTCAGAAATCAACAATGCGGCGAATTATCCACGTACTCGTACGGACGAAGAAGGTGTGTTGCAGCCACAGGTTGCTGCTGTTGTGATGGAGCAATCCACAGGCTATGTTCGTGGAATCATCGGAGGACGTGGCATCTCTGGAAGCAAAATTTATAACCGTGCGCTCAACCCGAGACAGCCAGGATCATCCATCAAACCGATTGCTGTCTATCTGCCAGCGCTGATGAATGGATTCACGCCAGGCTCGCCAGTCGACGACAAGCCGATCACCGAGGGCAGCTACAAACCGAAAAACTACAGCACCTACGACGGCCCAACCACCATTCGTAATCTTATCATCAAATCGTCCAACGTCGGCGCCGTTCGTGTCGCTGAGCAAATTGGACCACAGACGATGATCAGTACGCTGAGAAAACTCGGCATCTCGACCGTTGTCACCCATGACATCAACCCAAAACACAACGACGAAAATCTTTCGCTTGCGCTAGGCGGAATGACCCGAGGCACAACGCCGATGGATATGACCGCAGCGTATGCAACGATTGCAAATAACGGTGTCTACACCAAACCGATTTTTGTAAAACGAATCGAAACGACAACGGGAACAGTGATTTTTGAAGCGCAAGCAGAGACAACCACTGTGACGACGCCGCAGATTTCGTACTTGATGCAAAGTATGCTGCAAGATGTTGTCAGCAAAGGAACAGGCGCAAGAGCAAAAGTCAGCGGGCAGGCAACCGCAGGAAAAACAGGAACAACCAATGACGAAAAAGACGTGTGGTTCGTCGGATTCACGCCATACTACACAGGCGCTGTGTGGATTGGTGAGGATATGCCAAAGGATCTCAATATGACTTCGGATGTTCCGTCTGCACTTTGGGGCAAAATTATGAACAAGGTGCACAATGGACTCGCTGCAAAAAATTTCGTGATGCCATCGGGAATCGTGGGACTTCAAATCTGTGACGAGTCAGGACTTCAAGCAGGACAATACTGTACGAAGACGAGAAAAGAATTATTTGTGGAAGGCACAACACCAAAAGAAGTCTGCGAAATTCACGCAGCACCAGAGCCAGAAGACAATCCACTGCTCGACGATTTTGAAGTGCCAGACATCTTCACAAACAATCCGTACACAACAGACAGCGGAAACAGCGGCGGAAATGATGGCGGCGGAGAATCCACCGACGCATCGGGCGACTAATCATTCGCAGGCAATTGTTCTAACCACTCGTTAAGAAAAACTCTTCAGCGAGAAACGAGGACAAAGTAAAACGAAATATTTCAGAAAATAGAAAGTTTCTATGAACGAAAAAGTATTTCTGAGCATATTAAATCCCTTGATGGTACATGCCACCAAGGGATTTTTTACGCTAAGAACCACCGCAATATTACATCACCTGCGATTGAAAACACAAATGCAGCAATCGCCATCGCTGGTGCAAAAGGAAATTCCTCTCCCCTGCTCCACTTCTTGCCAAAAATTCTGCCGAGTAAGATCATAAGCAAAGCGAAATAAAAGGAAGAAATTCCTACCGCAAGAGTCTTTCTCGCTCCGAGCACCAATCCGATCGACATCAAAAAATGGACGTCCCCCAGCCCGAATGCCTCTCTTTTGTAAAAAATTTTTGCAAGAAAATAAATCGGATAGTAAAGCAAAAAACCTCCGACGAATCCCCACAAAATTTCTTTGAGCTCTCTTCCAAGAATAAGAAGTAAGACAAAATTGAGCGCAGAAAACGCCAGTAGCACCCCATCGTGCACGATATGCTCCCGATAATCCTGCCATGCCACAACAAGAAGCATCGTCCAAAAAGATACGAGTAGTGCCCATTCGGTTACAGAGGCATTTTGAAAAATATCTTGCATACAATCTCCTTACAATTGAAATTCTAATCTATCACAAGTTGTTTTCCCCATCCCGTCAATTTACTCAAATTCATTGCCAAATCATTTTTTTTTGATTATTTTTCTGTGTATGGATTAATAATATGATCCATTCTCTAACAAGTAGCAACATGCCGAGTGTCTACTGGACACTCGGCATGAGATTTTCATCGTATTACAATTTTTCTAGAACTCTGCTGTTCCAACGGTTCTTGGGAACGGAATCACGTCACGGATGTTACTCATTCCTGTGATATACATCAAAAGTCTTTCGAATCCAAGTCCATAGCCAGCGTGTTTTACGCCGCCAAACTTGCGCAGCTCAAGATACCACCAGTAATCGTCAAGTCCCATACCGAGCTCTTGCATTCTTTCGACCAATTTGTCGTAGTTTTCTTCACGCTGCGAGCCGCCGATGAGTTCGCCAACGCCTGGCACAAGAAGATCCGCTGCCGCAACAGTTTTTCCATCGTCGTTTTGCTTCATATAAAATGCTTTGATCGCTTTTGGATAGTCGGTCACGAACACTGGACGTTTGAATACTTTTTCGGACAGATAGCGCTCATGCTCCGTTTGCAGATCCGCGCCCCACTCCACTGGGTATTCAAATTTTTCGCCCGACTCTTGGAGAAGTTTGACTGCTTCGGTGTAGGTGATGCGACCAAAATCAGACTCCACCACATTGTTGAGTCGATCGAACAACTCCTTGTCAACAATGGAGCCAAAGAATTCCATTTCTTCTGGACAATTTTCCATCACATACTGGATGACGAACTTCAGCATCGCTTCGGCATTGTCAAGATAATCTGTCAAGTCCGCAAATGCCATCTCAGGCTCCATCATCCAAAACTCTGCCGCATGACGAGCCGTGTTGGAGTTTTCGCTGCGGAAAGTTGGGCCAAAAGTATAAATGTTTTTGTACGCCAGCGCAAAAGCCTCGCCGTTGAGCTGTCCACTTACGGTCAGATTCGTATTTTTCTTAAAGAAATCTTGGTGATAATCCACTTCGCCATTAGCTGTCGGCACATTGAGAAGATCAAGCGTCGTTACTTTGAACATTTCGCCCGCTCCCTCTGCATCCGATCCCGTGATGATCGGCGTGTTTACATACACAAATCCTTGCTCTTGGAAAAATTTGTGGATCGCATACGCTGCTATCGAGCGCACACGAAATACCGCATTGAACGCATTGGCTCTTGGACGAAGATGTGCAATCGTGCGTAGATATTCAAAAGTATGTCTTTTTTTCTGAAGTGGGAAACTCGCATCCGATGTCGCTTCCACGGTGATTTTTTTCGCTTTGATCTCAAAAGGCTGTTTGGTTCCAGGAGTTTCGACCAAAGTCCCTGCCACACGAATCGCTGTAGCAATTGGAAGTTTGGTGATTTCTTTGAAATCCTCCACTTCGCCTTCTTCAAAAACAATTTGCAGATTCTTGAAAAAAGTTCCGTCGTTTAGCTCGATAAAGCCAAAAGTTTTGGAATCTCTCAGCGTACGAATCCAGCCGACCACTTCGATGTCCTTGCCAACGTATTCTGCTTGCTCACGAAATAATTTTTTGATTTCAATTGGTTTCATTTTATATATGCTCTCTTTCTTTTTGAAATAGATGATTCAAATTTTATTTGAAATAAGACATTGGGTTGGTCGTCTTTCCGTTGACTCGAACCTCAAAATGCAAATGGTTGCCCGTCGAGTTTCCTGTCGAGCCAACTTTTGCGATTGTCTGCCCTTTGGTGACGGTTGCGCCTTCGCTCACAAGCAGTGCCGAGTTGTGTGCATAGACGGTCGAGATTCCACCGCCATGATCGATGACGACCACATTGCCGTAGCTGTTTTGGTATCTCGAGGTGAGCACCTTGCCCGCTGCCACTGCATAGACCGCTGTTCCTCTTGGTGCAGCGATGTCTTGCCCGAGGTGAAAACTTCGGTAGCCCGTAAATGGATCCGAGCGATAACCATACGGCGAGGTCAATGTTCCTCGTATCGGTAGCGGCCATTGGAATGTTCCGCCCGAGTACGGCGTGTTATTGCTTCCGCTCGCTCGTTGCGCCGCAAGAATTTTTTGCTCGAAGCTGTTGTTTTCTTTTTGAAGCGCCGCTTCTTGTGCTTTGAGCAGCTCAATGTCTTTTGCTTTTTCGTGTTTTTTTGATGCAAGCGAAGCTCTGGCATTTTCCACTTCCGCCTGCTCTTTTTTCATTTTTTCTTGGATTGCGGTCATCCGATCTTTTTCCGCAAGCAATTCCGCATTTTGTGCCTCGAGTTTTTCTCGATTTGCCTCAAGTTCTTCGAGCATCTTTCGATCCGCATTTACAATTTTTTGCACATTGTAGGCATTGGATACGAGATCAGGAATGCTTTTGGATTCCATCAAAAGCTGAATGTAGGTCATATCCGATGTTTTGTACATCGCATTGATTCGTTGACCCAGAATGCTTTCGGTTTCCTCAATCTGCTGCTTGGTTTCTTCGATCTGTTCTTTGATTTCTTTGATTTTGATGTTCAGCTGTCGCATCTGCTCTTGCATCGCAGCGAGGCTTGCCTCCAGCGTGCTGATTTTGGCATCAATCTGATAAATCTCTTGGTTGATCTGCTTGAGCTCTTGATTTTTTTGATTCCTCTGCTGTGCGAGCTGAACTTTTTTCTGATTGTTCTCCTTGATCTTTTCACGATAGGTCTGCACATTCGTCGCAAACGAGAATGAAGTGCTCAGCATCAGCATGGCGAGCATTGCCGATAGAATTTTTTTTCTCATGGCTATACCCCCAAGTACTTCCTTACCGAAGCCACTGAGCCGACCGTACCAATTCCGATTCCCATCGAGAAAAATACGGCAACGATATTGTTGAAAATTTCGCCGATATTTAGAATATATCCGTTGATAAAGGTCACGCTGTCGGTTGTGAGAAAATCATACATTCCATTGTACATCACATAGGTGAGTCCAATCGCAATCAGCGCACCGATAAATCCTAGAATCAGCCCTTCGATAATAAATGGCCAGCGCACAAACCAGTTGGTCGCGCCGATATATTTCATAATAAAAATCTCGTTTTTTCGTGCATTGATCGTCAATCGAATCGTCGTCGAGATAATAAAAATCGAAATAAACACCAAGACAAGCATCAGCACGAGCCCAAATTTGTTGATGGTGTCCACCATTTTGGTCAGCTGATCGATCACATCTTTGTAGTATCTCGTCTCTTCCACGCCAGCAATCGCATTGATGCTCGCAACCAGAGCGTCCGCTTTTTTTGCGTCCTTGATTTCTACAATGTAAGAATTTTGGAGCGGATTGTCGATACCGTCCAGCAGATATGCTTTTTCACCCCAGCGCTCTTTGAGTTTTTCAAGCGCAAGCTCTCTCGACTCGTAAGTGATTGCCTCCACATTGTCGAGCGCTAGTAGTTTTGCTCCCACTTCTTGGATATTGCCCTCTTGGAGCTCGTCTGAGAGATACACATTCACCGCATTGAACTGATCCTGTGTTTTGGCGGTGATATTGTTGAGATTGAGCACGATACAAAGCATCACGCCGAGTACAAAAAGCGAGGATGCAACCGATGCAATCGATGCCGCCGCCATGGAGCGGTTGCGATACATTCCCTGAAAAGCTTCTCGAATATTATATAAAAAACTATTTAACATAAGTATAGTTCCCCCTTTGCACGTCGCTCATTATTTTTCCTTCGTCAAGGGTGATAACTCTCTTCTGCAACTTGTCCACGATTTCCTTGGCATGAGTCGCCACAATGACGGTCGTCCCACGTCGATTGATGTCGAGCAAAAGTTTCATGATCTCATCCGCATTGTGTGGGTCGAGATTTCCCGTCGGCTCATCCGCAATGAGAATCTGCGGGCTATTGATAATCGCTCTCGCAATCCCTACACGCTGTTGCTCTCCGCCCGATAGCTGCGATGGATAACTCTTCGCCTTGTTGCTGAGGCCAACGAGAGCCAGTGCAACAGGAACTTTTCGCCGGATGTCTCGCTTGGAATGCTGCGTGATCTCCAGCGCATACGCCACATTTTCGTAAACGGTTTTGTTCCCCAGCAATTTGAAGTCCTGAAACACGATGCCGATGCTGCGGCGATGTCTTGGAATCAATCGCTGGCTAAGCTCCGTCACGTCCATATCGTTTACGGTGAGTTTTCCGCTGGTGATTTTTTGTTCTCTCAGCAGCAGGCGGATAAAAGTTGATTTTCCCGCACCCGAGCTTCCGACCAAAAAGACAAACTCGCCCTTGTTGATATGCAAATTGATATCCTCCAGCGCATATTTGTCTTTCTTTTCGTACTGTTTATATACATTTTCAAAACTAATCAAGTTTGCCTCCTAACTGCAACGATGCCAAACAATTGGTCAGCGTCGCAAATTCGTTGATAGTCAGCGTTTCTCCTCTTCGTTGCGGATCGATCTCCGCTGTGACAAGCCCCTTTGTCACAATATTTTTGTCAAAATCTTCGTAAGTCGACAGCGCATTTAATATGGTTTTCCGTCTTTTGGAAAAAGAACCTCGCACCACTTTGAAAAATAATTTTTCGTCTGTCACTTCAATATCTTTTTCTTTTTTTATGTTGAGCTTGATGACCGAGGAATCCACATTTGGTGGCGGCACAAAAGCACCCTTTGGCACTTTGGCAACGGTTTCGCTCGTCGCATAATACTGAATCGCAACTGTCAAGCTCCCGTAATCCTTGGTCGATGGTTTTGCCGTGATTCGATCGGCAACTTCTTTTTGGATCATAATCACAAAGCTGTCGATGCTTGCACCACTTTCCAAAAATTTCATAATGATCGCTGTCGTGATGTAATACGGAAGATTTGCCACAACTTTAATGGGACGATCTGGTGAATGTTCCTCCACCAGACTTTTGATATCCGTCTTGAGCACATCTTGGTTGACGATGGTCACGTTATTAAAATCTTCAAGCGTCTCCGCAAGAATCGGAATCAGATTTTTGTCGATCTCGATGGCAACTACTTTTTTTGCACGAGAAGCAAGCTCGTAGGTCAGCGTCCCGACACCAGTCCCAATCTCAAAGACCACATCTTCGTCCGAAATTTCTGCCGCATCGACAATTTTGTCCAGCACATTTTGATCCACCAAAAAATTTTGCCCCAGCGACTTGGTGAGCCGAAAGCCGTATTTTTCAATCAGCTCTCTTGTTCTTCGATTACTCGCTAATTTGTTCATGCTTCTCCATTACTTGCACAAGCGCACGCTCGAGCTCTTCTCTCGTGATTCCAAAATTGTTTAAGCGTGAAAGAAATTGTTTTGTATTGCCATATCCGATCCCAAGCACCGCACCGACTGCGTCACGCAAAGTGCTTGATTCTTCGTCGATGGTGAGTCCGTAATAGACCATATCTTTGATCGAAAATTCGCTTCGTTTTTCCACGACGATCGAATGCGCCTTGGACAAAGCGCTGCGGATTGCCTCAGGCGAAGCATTTTCCACGCCGATGTCCTCGTTTTTTGTCGCCAAATCTCTTGGAATATAAGCGTGCTTGCAATTTTCTTTCGCCAATTTTGCCACTTCACGACGAATTTTTTCGCCTGCATAATCGGGATCGGTCAGCACGATTACACCTCTCGTCTGGCTCGCCTTGATGATGCGTTCTCGAACATATTTGGGAAAACCGTAGCCGTTGGTCGCGATGAGCTCTGCATCGACCGCACGTTTTACCGCCGAGATATCGTCCTTGCCTTCCACCACAATAATTTCTTTTATCATTCAAACTCCTAATTTTCAAAGAAGAAAAGTATACCTATAAGCCGAGTTCTGTCGTGAATAGCCATCTATCTAGGCTTCTTGTCGCCAAGAAGCTCAAGCGACCTACCTCCGGATAAGAACGGGCAGCTCTCTTTCTCGATCCTACTTGGTCTTGCTCCGAGTGGGGTTTACATAGCCGATTTGGTCACCCAAACGCTGGTGCGCTCTTACCGCACCTTTCCACCCTTACCATTGCTGGCGGTATCTCTCTGTTGCACTTTCCTTGGAGTCGCCTCCACTAGGTGTTACCTAGCACCCTTGCCCTATGGAGCTCGGACTTTCCTCATGGTTTCCCATGCGACTATTCAGTATACTTTCCAATATTTTATTATAGTCTATAATCATTGCTTTTTCAAGATTTTTACCGAAATTAACCAATCATTCAGTCTTCAAAAGCACTTTCTCTCTTTCATTGGGCAAAAAAATACTTCTTTATTTGGAATCTAAAAGATCCCGCCTAAAGAAGTTGTTCAAAATTTTTATCCTCTTGTGTGAAAATTGTTGTTGTGAAATTTCTCATAAGTTTCTTCTGTCAGCATGATGTTGACAAGAAGCGAGATTCCGATGCCGATAAAAGTGTCCACCATTCGATGAAACGCAAAATACCACACGTCGATCTCTGAATTACGTAGCACCGCAACACTAAGAAAAATAATGCAAGTGACCGCCGTCGCCGCCTGTTTGCCCAGCGAAATGATGACCACCATCAGCAGAATCATCATGCACGCCACGATAAAATACTCTGCCACATAGCCTGTGCTCGTTGGAAGAAGCAAAGTCAGCTTGTACGTAATCACGCCAAACAGCGCCCCCACCAGCGTGCCCACTGACCGATTGATCGCCATCGTCACGGAGTTGTCCAAATCTTTTTGCATGCAAACAATTGCTACAATCGCCGAATAGCCCGAGTAATGTTCTCCCAAAAATCCAACAATCGTCAGACACAAAAACACCGCCAGCGCCGTTTTTATAACACGCATCCCAGGGATTGGAATATTCCTCACTTTTCTCATAAATCACCTCATGCGAAACGAATTGTCCTTGTCGATATTGTATCCTAAGCGACAACAAAACGCAATCCTACTGAGCTAATCTCCAATAATTTCTTGAGAGTTGAGGCGTCGAATCGTGTATCCTTTTTCTGCAAAACAATCGATAATCGTCTGAATATGTTCCTCGCCGTTGGTCTCGACGGTGACTTGCAGCTCCACATCGTGAAAACGGCTGAGATTTTTGAACTGATTGTGATCGAGCCTGATGACATTGGCGTTGAGCTTGGTCAAAATCTCCGACACGAGCAACAGTTGCCCTGGTTTGTCTGGCAAATCGATGGAGAATTTGAAAATTCTTCCACGCACAATCAGCCCTTTGTTGATCATCGACGAAATCGTCAGCACGTCGATATTTCCACCCGAGAGAATCGAGATGATTTTTTTATTTTGCACGCCAAGTTTTTTGAGCCCCGCGACCGAAAGAATCCCTGCGTTCTCCGCCACGATTTTGTGTTTTTCAACCAGCAGCAAGAACGCCTCCATCAGCTCATAATCCGAAACCGTGATGATCTCATCCACATATTTTTGGATATACTCAAAATTGGTTGCGCCGATTTTTTTGACCGCTGCGCCCTCCGCAATCGTATTCACTTCGCCGAGCTCCACGACTTCTCCAGCTCGCATCGACGCCAGCGCACTCGCCGCACCCTCAGGCTCAACCGCAACAATTTTGATATTCGGGTTCTTGAGTTTTGCCGCAGCAGCCACGCCAGAGACCAGTCCTCCGCCACCCAGCGGCACGAGAAGAATATCCGCATCAGGCTGTTCTTCCAGCACTTCGAGCGCAATCGTCCCTTGACCTTCCAGTACGTCTTCGTCATCAAATGGATGGATAAAAGTGTAGCCAAACTCTCCCTGCAATTCCCTCGCATGAAGATACGCTTCATCATACACCTCGCCATAAAGAATGACCTCAGCGCCATATTTTTTTGTCGCTTCGACCTTGATCAGCGGCGTGTACTTTGGCATCACAATCACGGCACGAATCCCAAGACGCTGCGCCGCCAGCGCAACCCCCTGCGCATGATTGCCCGCCGAAGATGCGATGACTCCTTTTTGCTTTTCCTCATCCGTCAACTTCGCCATCTTATTGTATGCGCCACGCAACTTAAACGAGCCCGTCGTCTGAAGATTCTCAGGCTTGAGATACACCTCATTCCCCGTCTCCTCCGAAAAAATTGGCGAATAAATCAGCTTCGTCTTGACAAGCACCGTACCGAGTCGTTCACGAGCTTCCATAAAATTGTATAATTTGTGCATAGCTTCCTCACTTATTTACGAAAATAAAATATTTCATAAGTATATTGTATCGTCGCATCAATTGCAAGAGTTTTTGAGCGAAATCTAAAAAAATATTCCGAGGTTTTTCCCTTTTTCCGTCACACAAGAACAAAAAATATTCGGCACACATTTTCTCGAACAAAAATTTTTCGCATCAAAAAATCTTCTCCGCATCTGCAAAGAAGATTTTCTTCATTCTATCTTTCCCATTCAAAACTCGGATTGTCTTTGTTGATGTAGCCCACCTCAACAACGCATCCAAACTCTTCCTTAATAAACGCAGCCAATTCGTCTCGCGCTGCAAGCACATCCTCCTTGCTCACGTCTTCAAACGCATCGATTGGGAAAAATACATCGCAAGACTCCTCCGTGATTTTTCCATCCTCGCTTTGACGCCAAATCCAACGACGAGTTTTCACCGTGTTTCCACTCACATAAACCAGCTCGCCTGCAGGCATTTTTTCCACTTGATCCTCGCCCATCGGCAAAAAAGAATCCTCTTCGCTCGAAAATCTCACCTCAAAATCCGCCGACATTTTTCCATAATCATGCGCACCCATCGCAAACAAATACTTCATCGAAAAAGCATTCCCGATGTCCACAATGGAATTGATCGCAGGCAATGCGCCGCCCTTTTGCACACGCTTCGTAAGCGCCTCAATCGAGCACATAAACTTGTTCGGATTCATCTCAAGCGCCGTGAATGCATCACGATACGCTTTGATCGTCGGAAGCTCACGCACATTCGACTCCTTGTGCTCTGCCAAAAACTTTTCGATCGACTCCGCAAGTATCGCATCGATCTTGCTGCGCTTTTGATGATTATCCATCCCCTTCGCCACAACAATGCCCAAACAATAGCTCGGAAGCACGTCAAACACCTTACTATCTACGGAAAACTTCATTTTACTCTCCTTCTTTATCCTAAAAATTTATCTACTCCAAAGACTTAAATACTTCTTCTGCGGACATTACTCTCCCAGCAAGAACATCTTGGTACCCTTTCTCAAGCTCTGCAACAAGCTCCTCTTTCGTCATTTCTGAAATATCCAACGGCTTTTTGTAGTTGAGCTTTGCATCAAAAGGTAACCCTTGCTGCATTACAATTTGTTTATAAAACATTGTAATAGCACTGGATGGCGGAAGGCCAATTGCATTTAATATTTGCTCCGCTTGTTCCTTCAGATTCGGTTCAATCCTTGCGTATAGGTTCGCTGTCTTTGCCATAATATCACCTCTTTCTTTGTTTCAATTATACAACAATGTATATTCATTTGCAAATATTTCGATTCATGCTAATTAATAATGTGCCCCACATATTTTTTTGATATGCTTATGCTTGGGAACAGCGTAAGTTGGGGGAGGTTGTTGAAAAGTATGAGGATCCTGTCGAAACGCCAACAGATGGATACATGAGATTAGGAATTAGGAGTCATGCTAAAGGGACTTTTC
>JBHBDS010000041.1:0-4559 GCA_041784625.1 Filifactoraceae bacterium | reverse complement strand
CGTAGTGACAGTCTGCTCGCTCTTTATGGGCACGGCGGTCGGAACTTTTAGCACGATTGGTCTCATTTTGTACAGCATCGGCTCGATCATCGGGATTCCATCGGGATTGCTCGTCGGTGCGATCGTGTCGGGTTCTTTTATCTCGGACAAACTCTCACCAATCTCAGGGCTGGTGAATATCAACTTGCAAGTCACCGAGGTCAAATACAATAATGTCCTAAAATATGTATGGAAAACTCTCTTTCCGTCGCTACTCATTACCGGCGTGATTTTTTATTTTCTTGGCAAAGAATATGTCGTCTACGATCAGGGCGACGCACTTCAGATTGTTCAAGGACAACTCGCAAGTTCGTTCAACATCCAACCGATTTTGCTCCTGTTTCCGATTGTGATTCTCACGATGTCAATGCTCGGCATCAATTCGCTATACACAGTGCTCACGGGAATCGGGCTTGGGTCGCTGTTTAGTTTTTTTGTGCAAAAGCAAAGCATCTCAGAAATTATTCACCATCTGATCTACGGATTTCAGGACAAAAGCGGCGGTGAGCTTGCGCACATTTTGCGTGGTGGAGGACTACTTCGGATGCTCGAGGTTGCTGTCATCGGCGCAACGGTGATTTTTTTCGTAAATCTCTTGATGAAAAGCGGCACGATCGACCAAATTGTTGGCGATTTTGTGCGCTCAATCGACTCTCCTCGACAGCTATTGCAAAAGACTGGCATCTTGTCCATCATCTTGACCGTGCTGACCTGCGACCAAACCGTCGGACTCGTTCTCACGGCGACACTACTGCGAGAACTCTACGACAAATTCGGTATCAAACGAGAAGTGCTATTCCGCACACTCTCCGATACGGGCGTGATCGTCGCACCGCTTTTTGCGTGGAATCTCAACTACTTGATTATCACGAGCGTGATTGGCAAAGGAATTTCTTTTGTTCCATACGCCGCACTGTGTTTTGTCGCACCACTCGTATCACTTGCAAGCAGTTTCTTTTACTCAGGAGAAAAGATTTTTGAATGATTTCTTCGCTTGCACAATAACGAAATTGTTTGCACGAATTTCCTCTAGCGAAAGAACCACTTTGAGGCATCCAAATTCGGAAAGTTTTTTGCCAAACTTTGGAAAAACCTTTTGTTAATATTGCTGAATAACAAAAACGCTCTGTAGTCCACCGACTTTCAGAGCGTTTATCGTATTGTAAATTTTGTATTTTGCTTATCATATTACTCTGCTAAAATGTGGTGAGATTCCATAATCAATGTGGTAGAGCAGTATTTTCTATGACATTTCTCATCTGATTATTATCTATTCATCCCCACCATCAATCCCAAAGAGTATCATCCCGCTGCGGTCGTCATATCCTGTGTCCCACAGACTGCGAAAGTCGAGCCATCGCTCACTGCCATAGGTGATCGCACGAACCAAAAATCTATCACCGTCCTCTTGATAGCCTGCGAGAATAAACCAATGCCAGGTATAAAATTTGAACGCTGGATTTTTGTGGAGGAGCAGCAAATATGGAATCGGAATGTTCCGATCGACTTGCTGCTTGATTTTTTCAATCGCAAGCTCAACTTTTTGATCATTGTAAAAAGGCGAGACGACAATTCCATCCTCTCCACAATCGTGCAAAAATTTTTGGTAGCCATCCACATAGATGTCAAGGCGGTTGATGCCGCTGACTCGGGGTCTGAGATATGGTTTCATCTTTTTGGCGAATTTCAAAAAATCTTTTTTGCTGAGATTATTCTCGTCAAAAGGATATAGTTTTTTGCCGAAATTTTTTTGAAAAAATATGGAAGAGTCACTGGCTGTCACCGCAGCGCAGCCCCCGATTCGCATCCACCAATCGATAAACCAGCTCTGGTTTCCGCCCAGCCCATTTTCGATTTTGATATAGTCAATTGTTTTTCTGTTCAATCTTTCTCCTTTTGGAAAAATCCTTATCTTATGCTAAAACTCTGCACAATCGCCATGATGTCTCTTATTCTCTGGGGTTTGATATACTGCGACGCTCTCAATAAGAACGACATCGCATAGTCTTGACTAAATGATCTCGCTCGAAATTGCTCCAGTCCCTCGTTCCAAAATTCGTTTGCTTGCGCTTGGTTCGACGGTTCAAAGCAGTCCAAAAAATCATTCATCAAATTTTGTTGCCCATAATTCATCATTTACATCCTATTCTTATTAAAATTATTTCCTACTTATGAATACCACATTTTCACCGTTTTACGCAGATTCTCGCAAAGAAAAAAGGCCGCCGAAGCAGCCCTTAATTAAGTTTTTTCAATCACTTGAGTGTGAAACAACTGTTGCATTCACAATGTGTGACAATTTTTTTCTTGAAAAATATTTTTTTCACCCGAAATTTATTTTTTCATTTCGAGATTATTTTTTGAAATAATCCACGCCCGCTTGGAATAATTGGGAGTCGAGCATCTCTGGAATGTTTTTGTACAGTCCATCCCAAACTCGCTCGGAGTGTCCCATTTTGCCAAGAATTTTTCCGCATGGGCTGGTGATTCCCTCGATGTCAAATGCCGAGCCGTTCGGATTATCGATGTAGGTGAATGCGATCTGTCCGTTTGCGACGAGATTTTTGTAATCTTCTTCGCTGCAGACGAATCGTCCCTCTCCGTGTGAGATTGGCGTGCGATACACTTTTCCAAGCTCCGCATACGCTAGCCATGGCGAATTATTCGGATGAACGATCGTATCGACATGGCGTGCGATATGTCGTCCATTGTTGTTGTAGGTCAAGGTCGGCGAGTTTTCGCTCATCGTCGAGATTTTTCCGTGTGGAAGAAGTCCCGTCTTGATTAGTGCTTGGAATCCATTACAAATTCCGATGATCAGTCCGTCATTCTTCGTGAGAAGATGCTCGATTGCCGACTCGATTTTTGCGTTGCGAAGTAGGCTGGCGATGAATTTTCCTGATCCATCTGGCTCGTCTCCCAAGCTGAATCCGCCTGGCAATGCCAAAATCTGCGACTGACGAATCAGTTGTGCAAATTTGTCCACCGACTCTTCGATGTTTTGGATGCTCAAATTGTTGATAACGATAATCTCGGTCTCTGCGCCTGCCGCGATGAACGCTCGCTGAAGATCCCATTCGCAGTTTGTACCTGGGAATACTGGAATCACCACTTTTGGAACATCGACTGGTTTTGTCGATTTGAGAACTTTTTTCTCCACTCTTTGCTCGAGAAGGTTTTGTTTTGGCTCTTTGATTTCCCCACCAAACACTTCATCGAATGCGGAGAGATATTTTTGTTTGAGCAGATCATAGTCGAGTGTCTTGCCGTTGATTGTAACTTCTGTCTGCTCTTTGCAGCTGCTATGTCCTATTTCTACGCCAAAATCTATTTCGCTCGCTTCAACGACAAAACTTCCGTATTCATTGCTGTAGAGGATTGCATCGTCAATTATTGCGTCGATGGAGATGTCGTTTCCAAATCCCATTTCTACCAGCGTTGGCAAAATTCCTTTGTGTCCGATGGATGCTGCAGAAAGAATTTTTTCATCTCGCATCGCATTTTGTAATTTGGATAAATTCTCTTTAAGCTGATCCAAATCAATTGTGCCGTCTTCCAGCTGTTTGGTTTGAATCAGATACAATTTTCCATCGCCCTTGAGCTCATTGGTGATGATCTCGTCTCTTTTTGCCGTTGCGACTGCAAAAGAAATCAGCGTCGGCGGTACATGAATGTCCATATACGTTCCCGACATCGAGTCCTTGCCCCCAATTGGCGGCGTCTTGAGTTTGGATGTCACTTCAAACGCACCAAGCATTGCGATGAATGGTTTTGCCCAGGTTTTTTCGTCTTTGCCAAGTCGCTCAAAATATTCTTGCATCGACAATCTTGCGCTGAGTGCATCCGCTCCGTGTGCAGCAAGTTTGCACAGCGAATCAACGACTGCGTAATATGCGCCGAGGTATGGATTTTTTTCGGAGAGCAGTGGATTGAATCCGTAGCTCATCAAGCTGACATGATTTGTTCTTCCCTCGAGCGTCGGAATTGCCGAAACCATCGCTTGCGCTGGCGTGATTTGATTTTTTCCGCCAAGTGGAGAAACCACCGTGAGCGCACCAATCGATGCGTCAAAGTTCTCAATCATATTTTTGCGGCTTGCGGTATGAATGTCGCCCATCACCTCGTAAATATCCTCAATTTCTGTGGAATAAATCCACTTCATCGTCGGCGATGCTGGCACAACTACTTTTTGGAATCTCGATGCACCCGAGGAGTCAATAAACTCTCGGTCGAGATCGACAATCACTTCTTCGCCATATTTCATCACGAGGCGTCCTGTGTCGGTGATATTTGCGACATGCGTTGCCTCGAGATTTTCTTCTACACAATAGGACATAAACTCGTCGATGTCTTTTGCTTCAATCACCACCGCCATTCGCTCTTGCGATTCGGAGATGGCAATTTCCATCGGTGTGAGCCCTTGATATTTGAGCGGAACTCTTTCCAGCCAAATTTCAATCGAGTCGCCAAGCTCCCCAATCGCTACACTCACGCCACCTGCACCAAAGTCATTACATTTT
>JBHBDS010000040.1:0-8019 GCA_041784625.1 Filifactoraceae bacterium | reverse complement strand
CCGAAAGAATCGCTACGACAATTTTGTCAATGTGAATCCCTTTTTCTGAGAACATCGGCCACATTTTTTCGAGTCGGTATCCTTTGTGCAGAATATCGTCAATCAAAATAATCGGACGGTTGAAGGAATCGATCGTATCGATCTGAATCGAAAGATCCATATAGTTTGGATAATGTTCGATCTCAAAAGATTTTAGATCGGGCTTGAACGCTTTTTCCGTGTGCAGCGACTTGGTGACGGTATTTGGCACAATCGTTCCGTTGAGAATCGTCCCGTAGGACACACAAATTTTTTCGCCCAAAACTCTCGGCACCTGTGGCAGTCTCGGCACATGATTGAGTTCACAAACTTTTTTCACCAACTTCGAATAGGTCGTCTTTCGGTCGAAGGACAGCACCAATTCACCTGGATAGAGCTTAGTGAGTGCCAACTGCAATCGCTCTCGCATCTGATAGATCGTATTTTTGATGCGAGGATTGTTGCGGAACGGCTCTTTGACGATGCTTCGCAAATCGAGATTAAGCACAATCGGATTGGAAATGTTCACGCCAAAAAGTCTTGTGCTCGCATCTTGATGATGCAGCTCCACAAAGCCCTGTCTGTTGAGCAAACGCAGCGTTTTTTCATCGACATCGGCGAGCAAGTTGCGGAAGATGCAGTAGGTGTAATCGCTCTCGATCGCTCTGGCGATAAATTCCGTCAGCACGATCTGTCCGAGATTCGGATTGACTTGTTCTTCGCTCGTCCAAAAAGATTGGATCACAAAAATTCGTCCAACCGCATACTCTCGAAGATAATCGCAAATTTTGGAATCGCCAATCACGTTAAAATATTCTTGGCTTCGCATCCAATAGCCTGTCGCAAAGGCGATGAGACGATGATTCTTTTCATCCCTCGTGACCACCATTTTGACATTTTTGTTTTCAAAGTCTTGCAGCAGTAGCTCGATTTTCTCTGGCGCAATCGAAGCTTCTTCCGCAATTTGTCGCACCGTCTCGAGCGGAACGAGATCGAGAATCTCCGTATAGATTTCTGATTTTGGCGCAAGATACTTGTAGCGTGGCGCTTTTTTGTACAAACCATAGCGATAAATATATTTTTGCGCTTGCAAATCGATCAGCTCGCTGAAGTCACGATTTTCATCCACTGCTTCACGAATTTGCGTTGAACTGATAAATTCATATTGTGGTTTGAGATTGAGAATCTGCACCTCGCCTTGAATACCGTTGATTTTTTCCTCTGGCAAATCATCGCTTGCAAATTCGTCTGCCTTGTCGGATTTTCTGCGGAAAATGACATGGTCAAGCTTTAGAATTTCGCCGTTTCGCTGATAGCTGCTGGCATTTTTGACCACGTCCGAGCCGACGACCAGAGCAAGCTCTTTGCCGTCAAACAATTGGCGTAGTCTGATGATGTCCTCGTCATTCGCAATATTGATTGGATATTTGTTCGGGAACACGTAAATGTTTTGCTCATCCGCAATGGAGCACTGGATGATCTTCTTACGAATCTGGTTCGGCTGCGTCTGCTTGGACCACGAAAATTCGTCGATCGAAAGAAACACGTCAAATCCCAAGTTGCGAATCTCTTTGGCAATCTCCTTGTGCCCGAGTGAAAACGGATCGAACGACCCAGGGAAAAACGCCACTTTTTCGTTGGATTGGCTTAGGAGTAGCCCCTCAAAAAATTCGTAGTCCGATATGAATCGATAAATTTTATTTAGGGATGCCGAGCATTTGATATACAGATTCTCATCGTCCCGTCGGAGCGCAACGAGGTCGAGAAGTTTTTTGTCAATCGCTTTGTAAATCAAATATTTTTCGGCAAGCGTAATTTTTTCGGACGCAAACAATCTCGCAAGAATCTTGAGACTCTCGTTGAAGATCGACTGGTCAAAACTATGAAGTCCAATCAATAATATGCCGAGCATTTTTTGGAACAATCGCTTCGTGGTATCATCCATCGCCTGTTCTCGGTTTGCGATCAGATACTCTTCGACCGCATAGCCGACGCTGAGTAGCACCAACCACACGAGCTGCGGCGAGGAGACTTTGGATTTTTCATAAAAATCATCGAGAATCTCATCAAGCTCCGCCACTTCCGAATGAATGATGATGCCACCGATATATTTTGGAATATATTTTGTAAACTGAATGTCCTGCATCTCTAGCGCACGAATCAGCTCGATTGCCACGTCGTTGCGCTCTTGTTTTTTGAGATTCAGCAGTATTTTTAGAATCGATTTGCCCGAGTGATTTCGTACACTCTCGGTCGAGCTTACTTTGAGCAAGTTACAAAAATGCAGCGCCGTCTGCAGCGCATTGTCCGTATTTTCCGACAGTACTTCGGCAACCATCACATCGATATTCGCTTTTTTCTCAATCCAACCGGTTGCCGATTTTAGATTTTTGAGATGAATCTTGACGAGCTCTTGCTCCGTAATTCTTTCGCAGCAGAGTTCCTCCATTTTGCTCGATGTATCCAGAAAATAAAACTCGCTCAACGCTCGCATCAATTTCATCCGAAGATAATTGACAATTGCATCGTCGGACTTTGAAGTGATCGCAATAATATTCTTCGCAAACTCGACATCCGATTCTTGCTTAATCGCATATTTCGAATGAATATACACCAATTTTGTCACCGCAAGTTGAACTTCGATGTTGGAATTGTTGTAGAAGAACAACAAAAATTCGTGAATCGCCTCTTTGTCCTCGATCTTCTCCACTTTGATATGTTTGAGCACCTGCGTGAGCGCCAAGGCGATCTCGTCGTTGTTTTCCAAAATCGCACGACGAAGATGTTTTGCAATCACTGCATGATATGCCGTTGGTTTTTGTGTTGTTTCGAACAGCGAATGCACCATATTTTTGGTATTGATTCGTAGCCACTCGATATTTTTCTGCGTCTGATGCGGGTTCTTGTATAGAAAATAGCATAAAAAACGTTCAAACAGATCCACGCTCGTCTGCTCTTCTTTCATTAGCGGAACATACTCCGGAATTTCTTTTCGATACTCCTCATCAAAATTCGCGATAATGGAGCCGATGATTTCTGCCGCACGATTTCGAATGTCCTCGTGTTTGGACAAGAGCATATCTTGTAGTTCGTTGAGAATGAGCAATTTCTGGTTTTTTCCAATATATTTGTCGTATTCGTGGAACAACTCGATGTAATTTCGAATCTCACGCCAATCTTTTTCGCTGCTGAGTTTGACGAGCAATTCGTTGAACCTCTCGAGTGAGCTGAAATATTTTAGGATATTGATGTTGTAGCAAATCGATTGGAATTTGAGATTTTGCACCACCTCTTGTCCGTACATAAATGCCGTCTCTTTTTGCTCAACAAAAAGAAGCTCATCGACTGCATTTTGGAGCGTCGTATCCACGCCAAGGCTGTGCATATAGTCTTCAAAATCCTTGAGCTTTGCATACACTCGCTTGTATCTTTTTTCTTTGGCGTCATCGACATTGTCCAGCTTGTCCAAAATCACTTGGAAGGAGCTCTCCAAATCATAGATGTGCATCTGCTTTCCTTTGGCTTTCACACGAAAATCAGCGTAGATAAGCACGAGCGATTCGATCTGAAGATTCTCCAGTTCCAAATCCCAGGTCGAGTGATTTGCCGCAACTTTTCCCGAGAATGGCATTCCTCGCTGCTCAAACCACAGATCGGTGTAGTAATAATGCAGGTACGGAATGCGACGCTCTTCGCTTTTTTTTGCGCCATATTTTCCAAGGTCATGCCCCATCGATGCCGTGATGACGAGCCCGAGGTCGATCGGCAAATTGCAAGATTTGAGCTGTCGTGCAATATACAGCGCAATGTAGCACACGCCCGAGATATGATCCAGTGTCGTGTAGCCTTTGACATCCTGGCTGAGTTTGAGCATCTCAAAAACAAAATGCTCTCGATAATATTTTTTGAAAGTAAAATACTCGTGCCCCTCTGGCAGCTGAGATTCTTCTTCTTTTGTCAAAAATTCCATCGGATAGCGGTTGTAAAATTCTTTGCCATGCGATTGCATCTCAAAATCGGTCAAGACTTGAAAAGCTTCCAAAAAAATCTCCGCCAAAAGAATGCGCATCGGATTTTGTATCAGCTCAACCGAGCCTGGAAAAGACAGATAGCGCACATAGTCGAGTGCATATTCTAAAAAAACTTTTTTGTCGAGAATTTCTTCGGAAGAATCTCCCAAATTTTTCTCAAACCACGAAGTTTTGATAAGCGCAACAAAATAATCTTCCATCGCATCAAAAAGCGAATTGGCAGAGTATTTTTCTTGCCCCAAAAGAACATCTATTTTTTCCTGATCAATGGCATCCATCATCAACGAAAGATCGTATTTTTTTTCTAAACTGCGGATCCTCTCTTTGATCTGATGGTAAAAATCACGAATCATCGTCTATTCTCCCTAATCGGTTTCCTAAAAAATATTTCCTCTCATATTTTATCACATATTGCGGTTTTGTGGCAGAGAACGTGCTGCAAAAAAGAGTCTTTTCAAACAAACTCATCCGATTTTCGGCAAGCTGTATTCGAAAAGACTCTGAAAAATTTTTTATTATTGATGTTCAATCATAAATCTCATCGCACAACGACAAGCATCTCTTGCATCAAGCAATTGAAATGCAGATCGATGCTAAAGCAAATCATTTATCAAATCATTTCGCATTGAAAAAATCCTTGTGCATTAATTTTATCGACCAATAATTTTGCGCTATTGAATCATACTCTTTCCTAGCTCGATTGCTTTTAGGTTCAGCTCAACGAGGTTTGGTTTGATATTTTCTTTTAGAATTTTTTCCCAGTCGATGTCTTCTAGTTGCATTGATTTGATGATTGTTCCAAAGAGAATCATATTGGTTACTCTCGAGTTGCCGAGTTCTTTTGCCAATTTAGACGCTTCGATTACAACCGTTTTCGCATTTTTGTTTAGCTCTTCGATGATTCCTTCTGGATAATCGAATTTTCCAGTTTGAATTGGCATCGATTCGATTTCCAAATCGTTGACAACAATTGTTCCACCTGGTTTTAGATATTCGAGCGCACGAATCGCTTCCATTTTTTCAAATGCGATGATGATGTCTGCGCTTCCTTTTTCGATTACTGTGGACTCTACCTTTTCGCCATAGCGAACTTGAGAAGAAACCGATCCACCACGCTGGCTCATTCCGTGAATCTCACTCATTTTTACATCGTAGCCACGTTCCATCAAACCAATTGTAAGAAGTTTTGCAGCCAAAATTGTTCCTTGTCCACCGACACCTACCAATAGTATATTCTTAGTCATTAGCGTACCACCTTTCCAATTGCTTTTACTGGACAAACTTGTAGACATACTTCGCAGCCCACACATTGCTCTGGATTGATCTGGCTTTTCTTTTTCTCTTTGTCAAACGAAAGCGCTGGACATCCTGTACGAATACATCTCTTACATCCGATACATACTTCTTGATTTACTTCGCATTTTGTTGTAAATGCCTCTGCAAATTCTTTTTTGTCCACATCGGTGAATTTTTTGAGTACGCATGGCCATCTCGTGATGATTACGGATGGTTCATCCAATGCATACGCCCAATCAAACGCAGCGTTTACTTCGTCCAAACGGTTTGGATTGATTGTCTTAACATGTTTGATTCCGCACGCACGAACCAATGGCTCAAGCTCAACAACTTCGGTTGGCATTCCTTGAAGCGTGTATCCCGAACCAGGATTTTCTTGGTGACCAGTCATTCCTGTGATACGGTTGTCGAGAATCACGTTGATTGCGTTCGAGCGGTTGTATACGACGTTGAGCAATCCGTTGATCGCAGTGTGGAAGAATGTGGAGTCTCCTACTACCGATACAACACGTTTTGGCTCGTCCGTCATATTTGCAACTTGTTGGAATCCGTGACCCGAACCATAAGCGCCACCCATACAAACGTTGAAGTCCATCGCATTGTATGGCGGAGCAAATCCGAGTGTATAACATCCAATGTCTCCAGCGACTACAGTATTTTTTCTCTTGCCAAGCTCGTGGAAGAATCCTCTATGCGGACATCCTGCGCAGAATGTTGGCGGTCTTGGAACTACTTTTTCTGGATTTGGCTCAGTGCTGTCCATCGATTTTCCATAAACTGCTTTACGAATTACATCTGGCGTTTTTTCTCCACAGAATGGGAATAGATCGTTTCCAAAGCATTTGAATCCGAGCTCACGAACTTTTTCCTCGATATAGGAATCATTTTCTTCGATGACGTAGATTGTTTCTTTTCCTGTGCAGAAGTCAACGATTTTTTTATCTGGCAATGGATTGGTGAATCCAAGTTTTAGATACGAAACGCTATCGCCAAAAACTTCTCTCGCATAGCCATAGCAAGCGCCCGATGCGATTACCCCGATTTTGCTGTTATTATCTACTACGAAATTCAGCTCTGTCGTGTTGGAGAACTCTTTCAATTTGTTCAATCGATCTTCCACCACAAATCTCATTTTTTGAGAGTTCGCTGGAACGGTTACATTTTTGAGAATATTTTTTTCGTATGGTTTGATTGGCACTTCAACACGATCTTGAAGCTCAACAATTCCCTTAGAGTGACAAATTCTCGTTGTCATTCTAAACAATACTGGCGTGTCAAATTCCTCAGAAATTTCGAATGCTTTTTTGAAAAGATCTTTTGCCTCTTGGCTATCGGATGGCTCAAGCATTGCGATTTTTGCCATCTTCGCAACATTTCTGTTGTCCTGCTCATTTTGTGAGGAATGCATTCCCGGCTCATCGGCAGAAATCAGTACAAATCCTCCGTTTACGCCCATGTATGCGTATGTAAACAATGGGTCAGCCGCAACGTTTACCCCAACATGCTTCATCGCTGCAAAAGATCTTGCTCCAGCAAGTGACGCACCCATTGCAGATTCCGCTGCAACTTTTTCATTCGTTGCCCACTCAGCAAGAATATCTCCTTTGTATAGCGCTGTGTTTTCCAAAATCTCCGTACTCGGTGTTCCCGGATACGCAGAAGCATAACGCACTCCAGCTTCATAAGCTCCACGTGCAACCGCTTCATTTCCTGTCATTAATTTTTTCATTACATTCTCCTTTTTCAACTAAACAGCAGATGCTGAAATTGCTAATGATAAATATTTTTCTTCCGTTGTTGCGCCTCTTGAAGTGAGAACAATCGGCACTTTTGCTCCAACGACAAAGCCCGCCATCTTCGCATTGCCCGAGTAAATCAAACTCTTGCCAAGAATATTTCCTGCGGTGATATTTGGCACAACCAAAATATCGACATCGCCAGCAACTGGACTTTCATAACCTTTGATAACCGAGCTCTCTGCGTTCACCGCAAGATCATACGCAATCGGTCCTTCGACGATACAGTTTTTGATGATTCCTTCTTGGTTCATCTTTTTGAGCTCCGCAGCGTCCACCGCTTCTGGCATTTTTGGGTTCACCACTTCTACTGCCGCTAGCACGCCAACCTTTGGACAGTCGTAGCCCATTTTGAGGAAAACATCGACCGCATTTTCGATAATGCTTTTCTTCGCCTCCAAATCAGGATACATCATCATTCCGCCGTCGGTTACTGCAAGCAACTTGTGGTAGCTTGGAACTTCTTGCATCGCCACATGCGTCATCGGTTTGCCGAGCGATAGTCCGGTTTCTTTGTTGACTACTTCTCGAAGAAGATCCGCCGTTTGCAATTTCCCTTTCATCAAGAAATCGCCTTTGCCCTCACGAATAAGCTCGATCGATTTTTTTGCCGCTTCCGAATCATTTTCTGTGTGATAAATGGCAAATTTATCCGCAGCGATTCCAAAATCTGCAAGCATTTTTTCGATGCGAGGTTTGTCGCCCACAAGAACAGGCTCCGCAATATTATTTTTGTCCGCCAAAATTACCGCCTCGAGCGCATGCTCATCGTGTGCAGCAGCCAACACAACTTTTCTTTTTGCGCCAAGTTTCTGAACATGTTCAATCAGCGCATCATAATTTTTGAATACCATAACATCCTCCTGACGTCATTCTCT
>JBHBDS010000039.1:0-7069 GCA_041784625.1 Filifactoraceae bacterium | reverse complement strand
GGATTACATCGACGACAATATCTACCGTGGCGAAATGTGCATCCACGTGGTGGTGGACGGCAAAATTGTGCTCTCATCCGATCGATTCAAAGATTGCTCCGTGCGCAAGATGACGGAAGCTGAGCTCACAGCGCTTTATAAGGCGACGCTGGAGAAGCCAGGCAAAGATCAGTCGATGATCACGCTGAGCAGTCGAAAGTTCAGCAATTTTAAGACGGATGCGACTTTTGACGAACCACGCCACGAGCAGATGATGTATGTGCTGGCCGATGACGATGCGATGGTGATTATCGAGTCGATGCTGACCCCGATGACGGCAACGATTTCGGTACTCAGAGTGCAGCTGTTTTATGCAACGGGCATTTTGATTGTGGCAGCGGGGATTTTGGCTTATATTTTGTCCAAAAAAATTGCGCAGCCGATCATCGACATCAATCGCAGCGCAAAAAAACTCATTTCAGGCGGCTACGATCTCACGCTTTCGGACAAAGCGTATCGAGAAATCGTCGAGCTCAACGACACGATCCTTCACACATCTGTCGAGCTGAAAAAAGCCGATCGGATGCAAAAAGAACTCATCGCCAATATTTCGCATGACCTGAGAACGCCACTGTCGATGATTATCGGCTACTCGGAGATGATGCGTGATTTGCCGAATGAGAACAATCAGGAAAATGTGCAAGTGATTATCGACGAAGCGCAGCGACTCAGCCGATTGGTCAACGATATTTTGGATATTTCAAAAACCAATGCGTCGCTGGACAATCTTTCGCTCGAGGAAACGAATTTGACCGCTCTTGTAGGCGAGATCGTCGACCGATGCAGCAAAATGACCGAAGTGGACGGCTATGTGTTTGAATTTGATGCCAAAGAATCCGCCATCGTGCTTGCGGATGCTTCCAAAATTTCGCAAGCGATCTACAATATGATCGGCAACGCCATCAGTCACACGGGTGAGGACAAAAGAATCATCGTGCGACAGGAGATTCGAAAGGAAAATCTATCAAGGTCGGGCGAAAAGAATAATGGTGTATCAAGCAAAATAGCGAGCCACGAGGAGGCAAAATCCGACAAAAAAAGCAAAAAACACGACAAGAAACCAAAGGGCGCATCGGAAAAATCTTTCGTACGAATTTCCATCACGGATACGGGCGAGGGCATTGCGCCAGAACATCTCGAGAATATCTGGGATCGCTACTACAAGGTGGACAAAAACCACATACGAGCGACCGTTGGCACAGGACTTGGGCTGTCGATTGTCAAAAATATTGTCACCGCACATCATGGAAGCTGCGGCGTGCAGTCCGAGCTCGGCAAAGGCAGCAGTTTTTGGATAGAATTGCCGATTGTGAAGCAGTAAAATGGTGGTGTTGCAGAATGAGAAATTCTCGATCTGTAGCACCACCTTTTTTCAATTTCATTGCATTTTTTGCCTTTGCCGACGAATCATGATGTGAAGGATGGTGTTGTGAAATGTTTTATCTTTTTGCAACACCATCTTTTTAAGTCATGTGAGAAAGATCGAGTTTTCTTCACAAGCGATTCAAAAATAATTGCTATTTGAGTATAAAGAGTATATAATGTTTACAGTAAGATTTCTCGTACAATAAATCCAATTGAATAGTGCAATTACAATGATGGAAGATGGGTGAGATTCCCACACAGTCCTGCTGCCGTAATAGGGGAGCGACAGAGCAGATGCCACTGGTAATCGGGAAGGCGCTTTGTTTGCAATGATTCTTGAGTCGGAACACTTCGGTAATTGGCGATATTTTTCTCTACAGAGGATGGAGGAATATTGAACGAGTGACCTCTGAGAGGTCTTTTTTTACGAGTATTTTTTATTAGGAGGATGTGTATGAAAAAAATTCAGCACAAAGACATGTTTGTTTTTCGTTTGCTGGCGACAGCAGCAGTATTCTTAGCGGTAAATGCGCTATGGCAACCAGCGGAGGCGATGCACATTGCCGAGGGATTTTTGCCAAAAACTTGGGCAGGAATCTGGTACATTATTTCACTACCATTTATTTTTTATGGCTATAAAAAGCTAAAAGCCGTGACGGATGCCTATCCAAAAGCAAAAATTCTGCTTGCGATGGCGGGCGCATTTACTTTTATTCTTTCGGCGCTCAAAATTCCTTCGCTTACGGGTTCTTGCTCGCATCCAACAGGAATTGCTCTTGGTGCGATTTTGTTTGGGCCAGCACCGATGGCGATTATCGGACTGATTGTTCTTTTATTCCAAGCGCTACTTCTTGCGCATGGTGGTATCACGACGCTTGGAGCGAATGTGTTTTCGATGGCGATCGTGGGCGCGTGGGTTGCGTATGCTTGCTTCAAAGGGCTTCGTAAAGCGGGCGTTTCTCCAGCGATCGCAGTATTTATCGCAGCATTCTTGGGCGACCTTCTCACTTATGTGGTGACAGCGACTCAGCTTGCAGTAGCTTTCCCAGCAGTGGACGGCGGAGTGATGGAATCGCTGGTAAAATTTATGACCGTATTTGCAGTGACTCAGGTGCCAATCGCTGTGGCAGAGGGTATCTTGTCGGTGATTATTTACCAAGTTATCGCTGCTTACTCCAACGACCAAGTGGTGGAGCTGGACAAGTATCTTGGCTACTCAGCGATCGAAAAAGTACAAGGCATGGCATCGGTCAAAGGAAATGCGCTTCGCAAAAAAGTTATTTCGCTACTCGTTTTGACGACAATCATCGCAATCGTGCCGCTTTATGTGGTGAAGGATGCGGAATTTGGTGGCGCTGATGGCGAAGCGGAAGGCGTGATCGAAGAAATCGCACCAGATTTTGAAGCGATCTTTGAGCCGTTGATCGAACCAGCAAGTGGTGAGATCGAGTCGATGCTTTTTGCACTACAGGCAGCATTTGGTGCAGGAATCATCGGGTACGGAATCGGTCGAATTTCCAAAAGAGAAAAAGCATAGAAATGTAAAGAAGAATTTGAATTACCTCCTTGGAAAGACAACGCAAGGCACAGCGGCCACTGCGCTCGGTCGGCAGGCTTCGACCCCGAAAAGCTGCGAAAACTTTTCGGTGCAGCTCTTTTCGAGGAGGTTTTTGCAAACGAATTTGCAAGAGTAGATCAAGCGAGGAGATTATGCTCGGTACAGACAAATACGCCTATCGTTCCAAAATAAAAAACATCGAGCCAACCGACAAGCTATTCATTATGCTGGTGGTTTTGTTGTTGTGTATTTTTTTGGATCATATTGCCGTGAGTATGGTGGCTTTTGTGGGGATGATTCTCCTCAATATGTTTTTTGGAAAAAGTTCTTTTGCTGACATCAAGCATCTGTTGCTCGTGCCGATGGGATTTATTCTCGTGGCATCTCTGACGATACTCATCGGGCGGATGAGCAGAGAGGATGCGCTGATTGGATTTGCGCTGGGGAGCAGCTATATCGGCATCGGCAAAGCGGGATTGTTGCAAGGGTTCTCGCTGATTGCAAAGAGCCTTGGCATCATGGCGAGCGTGTATTTTTTTGTGATGAATACGAGCATCTCGGATTTTGCTCTAGCGATGGAAAAACTCCACGTGCCACGACTGATCACCGAGCTGATGGAGCTGATTTACCGATTTATTTTCGTGTTGCTCGAGCGCACGAACAAGATTATCACGGCGCAAAATTCTCGTCTCGGCTACAAAAATCTGCGCACATCGTACCAATCAACGGGGATTCTCGGTGCG
Organism: Filifactoraceae bacterium; assembly: GCA_041784625.1. Taxonomy (GTDB): domain Bacteria; phylum Bacillota; class Clostridia; order Peptostreptococcales; family Filifactoraceae; genus JAUNKE01. The sequence continues at coordinate 3,364 of JBHBDS010000039.1, read as the reverse complement.
AGGATATTTCTCGATGCGATGCGTCGCTCGGACAAGATCTACAATGCGCTGGAGAGCCGTGGTTATCAGGGACAGATCGTAACGCTGTCACAGAAATATGAACGCAACAACACGCTTCTTGCAAGTGGCGCAGCGGTTGCGATGGTACAAATTATTATTTTTGTTATATTGAGGAGGCTCGGATGATTGTTGAGGTAAAAGATCTTTGCTTTGGCTATGACAATGAACATACAGTGCTCCAAAATCTGAATATGCAGATTCCAGAGGGAAAACTGACGGCGATTCTCGGCTGCAATGGGGCGGGCAAATCGACGCTGTTTTTGAATCTCAACGGTGTGTTGCGTCCAAACTCTGGCGAAATTTGGATAGATGGCAAGCGTCTTGAATATAGCAAAAATGCACTGCTTGAAATGCGAAAAAATGTTGGCATCGTGTTTCAAGATCCAGACGATCAGCTTTTTTCGGCGGATGTGTATCGAGACATCAGTTTTGGGCCGCTGAATCTGGGATTTTCTTCAGATGAAGTCAAAAAAAGAGTCGAAAATGCCATGGAGCGATGTGACATCACCCATCTGCGAGAGCGCCCGACGCATGCGCTCAGCTATGGACAGAAAAAAAGAGTCGCGATCGCTGGCGTGCTGGCGATGGAGCCCAAGGTGATTATTCTCGACGAGCCGACGGCGGGGCTTGATCCCAAGGGAACGGCAGAGATTATGAGTTTGCTGAACGATCTCACGCAGGATCGTGGCATCTCGATTATTTTGGCGACGCATGATATGGACATCGTGCCGAGTTACGCCGACTATGTGTATGTGATGAGCGATGGACAGGTGAAAGGGCATGGCACACCGCTGGAAATTTTTTCCAATGACGAACTGATCCGCACGAATAATTTGCGTCTGCCGATTATTTACGAACTCTCACAAAAACTCCGCAGCGACCAAATTCCAATCGAAGAGTCGCTGACGATGGAAGAATTGCGAGAGCAGATCAATCTTTTGTATCGTAAATTGTAGTTGGCAAATCGGCGGAAAACTTCCCTGATGGCGACAGAAAAGCCGCAAGTAGTGGCAAAACGCAGGATTTGAAAAGCAGAAAACAGAGCTTATAAACGGAAATAATAGTATAGAGACAATAGGAAGTATTTTTGTGCTCAAGAATTTTGAAAAACGCAGAAAGTATAGGTTCGTATGATTCAAGATGAAATGGTGATTGTGCAGGGGCAAAAACAGCTCCGACGTGGCTATACGACAGGCACGACGGCGACGGGCGCAACCAAATATGCGCTGAGTCTGCTCTCGGAGGCGCTGGGCGATGAGACGATCCGTCGAGAGAAAAAACATTTTGCCAAAAAGATTTCCAAAGAGTCGGATGAGATCATCGAGTATGACGCCGAAGTGATGCCGATCAAAACGATCAAGGGAATCACCGTGTCCGTCGAGATCAAAAATTATTCGCTGATGGAATGCGAAAATGGGCTGCTCGGCGCATGGGCGACTGCAGTCAAGGAATCGGGCGACGATCCCGATGTGACGCATCAGGCGGAGATTACATCGACGGTCTACTTTGTCGAGCGCACGATGGAGAATCTCTTGCCTATCGAAGAAAATTGTCCGCATAAATATCTATATGCGCTGAATCTGTCGGATAAGAATAACGAAGAGCTCGAAGCAGACGAGGCAATCGGGCTTACAGGCGATTTTGTACCGATTGGAATCGTCGGGGGCAAAGGCGTCGGCTATGTGAGCAAAAAAGGTCTCGCACCCAAAAAAGGTTACTCCGCCATCAATCCGATGCCACGTCAGATGATTCTCACCGCAATCGCAGAAGTGCTCAGCCAATCGCCGACGCTGCAGACGATGGCAAAAAGATTTTTGCTCGTGGCAGAGATTTCGGTCAAGGACGGCGAGCAGATTGCTCAAAAAACTTTTAATCCCAAAATTGGAATCCTCGGCGGGATTTCGATTCTTGGGACGAGTGGGATTGTCGAGCCGATGAGCGAGCAGGCGCTGGTCGATACAATCCGCACGGAGCTCAGACAGTTCAAGGAACTGGAAACCAGCAAACCACTGCTAATGTGTCCGGGGAACTACGGACAAGATTACGCACGCCGAACACTCAAACTCGATCTCGAAAAGTCGGTCAAGATTTCGAATTTTGTTGGCGAGGCGCTGGATTACTCCGTGTATCTTGGGATTGAGCGAATCCTTTTTGTCGGGCATGCGGGCAAACTCATCAAGCTCGCTGCATCCGTGATGAACACACATTCGGCATATGCGGACGGACGACAAGAGGTGATGGCGAGCCACGCAGCACTGTTCGGCGCAAAAAGAGAAACACTGCAAAAAATAATGGACTCGATCAGCATCGAAGAAATGCTCGACGCACTGATGGCGGAGGGCGACGAGATTTTTGCCCAGACGATGGAATCAATCGGAAGAGCGATTCGACGCAACATCAGCCATCGCACCAAGGACAAGGTGCAAATCGAATTTATTGTGTTCACCAATTCGCATGGAGCGATTCTTCAGAGCGAATTTGCGGGAGAATTGCTTGCGGAATTACAGGAGCAGGAATAGTGCGCAGCTTACAGTCGGCTTAGAAAGTGGAGTAGGGCAAGCATGAAAAATTTTTTCCAATCGAGTATTTGCGACAATTTTGGATAAAATAGAAATGAAAGATTCTGCACGGTAGAAATTTGCCGTGCAATTAGTGCATTTTAGGAGGAAGAATGAGAGGAAAATTGATTGGCGTGGGTGTCGGACCAGGAGATCCGAAACTGCTCACCATCAAGGCGATTGAAGCGATCAAGGGAGCGGATTACGTGGCATATCCGACCTCTGGAATACAGGCCAATGGCGAAAAATCGAGCAATGTGGCGCTACGGATTATCGAAGAGCATATCGAGGGCAAGGAGCTGCTCGAATATTTGATGCCGATGAGCCGTGACAAGGAATATGTGCAGCGTTGTCATGACGAATGCGCCGACGATGTGAAAAAATATCTCGACGCTGGAAAGACGGTGGCTTTTGTCACGTTGGGCGACCCAGCGATCTACAGCACTTACATTTATATTCACCACAAGCTGACAAAACTCGGCTACGACACAGAGCTCGTTCCTGGCATCACATCGTTTTGCGCAGTGGCAGCGAGTCTGAACACCAGCCTTTGCGAGGGAGCGCAGCCGCTCGTGATCATTCCAGCGAGCTATGACACCTTGGATATGGCGATGAATTACGAAGGCAATAAGGTCTATATGAAGTCAGGCAAATCGATTGCGAAACTACGAGAAAAACTTCGTGAAAAGAATTTGCTGCAAAATGCAAAAATGGTGGAAAAGGCGACGATGCCAGACGAAAAAATT
>JBHBDS010000038.1:0-9868 GCA_041784625.1 Filifactoraceae bacterium | reverse complement strand
AGCAGGAATTTTTGAAACTACTTTCAAAGAAGAAACCGAAACCGACTTGTTCGGCGAGCAGGCAGTGCTATGTGGCGGTGTAACCGAGCTGATGAAAGCGGGCTTTGATACGCTTGTTGAAGCAGGTTATTCTCCAGAAATGGCGTACTTCGAGTGCGTGCATGAGATGAAACTAATCATCGACCTGATCAACGAGGGCGGCTTTGCGAGAATGCGTTACTCGATCTCGGACACGGCTGAGTACGGCGATTACCGCACAGGCAGAAGAATCATCACGGAAGAAACTCGTAAAGAAATGCGCAAGGTGCTCGACGAGATTCAGCGTGGCGAATTTGCTTCCGAGTGGATGATCGAAAACCGTGCGGGCAAAAGGGCGAGATTCCTCGCAAGCAGAAGAATGGAAGCAGCGCATCCAATCGAAGTCGTTGGGGCAAAACTTCGCAGCATGATGAGCTGGTTGAAAAAGTAATAGACACGGAAGATATTATAGAAGAAACAATAATTTTTACTGCATTGAACTCTTTTCGACGATGAAAAAAGCTGCAACGATGAAGAATAGAGAGTGAAAATGCAGAACGATTTAGAGGAAATATGAAAAAATTACGTAGCCAAAAGGTGACGGAGGGCATGGAGCATGCGCCGCACCGAAGCCTATTTTATGCGATGGGATATACCGAAGAAGAAATTAATAAGCCGCTAGTTGGCATTATCTCAGCGCACAGCGAGATGGTGCCAGGGCATATCAACCTTGATAAGATTGCGGAAGCAGTCCGCTCGGGCATCCAGATGGCGGGTGGTACACCGATTCTTATTCCAGCAATCGGCGTGTGCGACGGCATCGCAATGGGGCATGAGGGAATGTTTTACTCGCTACCTTCTCGTGAGCTGATAGCCGACTCGGTCGAAACGATGGCCAATGCCCACCAACTCGATGCGCTTGTTCTCGTGCCAAACTGTGACAAAATCACACCAGGGATGATGATGGGAGCGGCTCGGGTAAACATCCCAGCGATTGTGATGAGCGGTGGTCCGATGCTCGCAGGAACAACTTTTCCAGTGGATCAATTCGACCAGTCCAAAGATATATCGCTATCCAATCTGTTTGAGGCAGTCGGCGCACGAAAAGCGAATCTCATCGACGATCACGCACTGACTTCGTTCGAAAAATCTGCTTGCCCGAGTTGTGGCTCCTGCGCAGGAATGTACACCGCCAACTCGATGAACTGCTTGGCAGAAGCGCTGGGATTGGCGCTGCCTAGCAATGGAACGGTGCCAGCGGTGATGAGTGAACGCATTCGCCTCGCAAAAACTGCAGGAATGAAAATTATGGAGCTACTCGAAAAAAATATCCGACCACGAGATATTTTGACGCCGAGGGCATTTGAAAATACGCTAGCGGTCGAGATGGCGCTCGGCTGCTCAACCAACTCCGTGCTTCATTTGCTCGCCATAGCAAACGAGGCCGAAGTTCCAATTGATTTGCACACCATCAACGAAATTTCTCAAAAAGCGCCGAATCTCTGTCATTTGGCACCAGCGGGAGATTTTCATATACAAGACCTCAATGATGCAGGAGGAATCCTCGCCGTATACTCCGAGCTCGTGAAGAAAAATCTGGTTCATACCGACCTCATCACAGCGACAGGAAAAACACTTGGTGAAAATCTCGTCGGACGCTACAACAAAAGACCCGAAGTCGTCATGCCGATCGAGACGCCGTACAGCGAAACGGGCGGGATTGCGATTCTTTGGGGCAATATTGCCAAAGACGGCTGCGTGGTCAAACGAAGTGCCGTGGCAGAAGAAATGCTCGTGCGTTCATGTCGTGCACGAGTGTTCGACAGCGAAGAAGATGCGATTGCAAAAATCTACGGCGGAGAAATCGTGCCAGGCGATGTGGTCGTGATTCGATACGAAGGACCAAAAGGCGGACCAGGAATGAGAGAAATGCTTGCGCCAACCTCGGCGCTTGCAGGGATGAAGCTCGACAAAGAAGTTGCGCTCATCACCGACGGAAGATTCTCTGGTGCATCCCGAGGTGCGTCGATCGGGCATGTTTCACCCGAAGCGGCAGCAGGTGGAGAAATCGCCCTCGTGCAAGATGGAGACATCATCGACATCGATATTCCAAACAACTCCATCCATCTGCGCATCAGCGACGAAGAGATGGAAAAAAGACGAGCGGCATATCAGATGAAAGAGCCAAAAGTCAAAACAGGCTGGCTGGCACGCTATGCAAAACTCGTCACCTCAGCCAACACAGGCGGGGTACTCAAATAGCAAAATTCAACCTCATAAACCAAAACCCAAAAAGTCGCAAAAGCTCAGCATATCGCTGGGCTTTTTGCATGGAAAATGACCGACAGTAGCTGAATAAAATAATAATTTGGATACTTGTGGCAGAATTTCTGATCAACGGAATAATCTGGAGAATATTTTTTGAAAGTTCTCCATTACTAGTTTCTATTACTACAATCATTCGAATTAATTTCCTACATAAAAAATCCTGCACAAAAAAGCGGCGATATTCTCGCCGCAAAAAATTGTTGGACTCAATTTTTGTGTGTAAAACATTTTGGTTGTTTTTCTTTGCAATCAAATCAACCGAATTATCTTTTGTGATGAGGAACTTCCTTCACACGCACGCAAGCCTTAACAAGCTCGGTTTGCACCATGGTCGCATACTTGTTGCTGTAGTAGCTGAGCAATGGGAACACCGCATCTTTGTCGGTTACGATACATTTTGCAGGAAGATTCGTCACGGTGAGCGCAACCACGTCCACGATGCATCGGTCGCAGGTGCACACGTCAAATTTTTGCATCGCATCGAGCACTTTGCTTCGAACGATTTCTTCAAACACATTGACGAATTTGTAATCGAGTTCGTCCGACTCTGCGCCATCCGCTGTCTTGATGGTCATCGTACCATCCTTAGAATTGTGTGAAACAAAAGGCACGGATTCTTTGTTTTCCATCAGGTCATTTTTTTCTTGTTCATCTATCATGGGACTCACACTCCTTCTCATCGCATCCGTCATTGCTTCCTCGGCGTGCAACTGATCACGAATTGCATCCGAAAGCGGATCATGATTGTTGAAAAGAATTTCGACAATCGACGACGGATTGTTATTGGATTTATTCGACATACGCTCGGACATAAATTTGTGAAACTGTCCTTTACGAACGTAGTTATTATCTTTATCGTCCAAATCTTGATTTTCGATAGGCGTGGAAGAAATTTGTGCATCATTTTGAGGCGCAATCTGATCTTCAATCGCTTGAATTTCATCCGCCGCTGCAGCGTGAGTTGGTGTAATCGCAGGGCTTGCTGGCGATGAGGCGATCTCCGAAGTTAGCGCTGCATTATTATTTGAAAAATTTTCACCTGGCTGCGCTGAGCTCCACGTGATAGAATCAGTAGCGCTTTCTGCTGGGTTTTGTACCACTTTTTGCGCTGGGTCATCTGGTTTTGCTGCTTCGGTATCTTGTTCGATTTTTTTTGCTTCTACATGGGCTGTCTCGCTATGAATTTCGACCAAAATCGGCTCGCTGTTGAGTGACTTTGGCTGCGCTTCTTCCGACTGCAGAATATTGTTTAGTTCTTCCGCATTCACATTGCCACCTGCGATGAGATTCAGCACACGAGCGGTTTTTGTGGTTTTGCGTGACATATTATCGCTCCTTTTGCAAAAGTTCGAGTAGCTCGAGGATCAGTTGTCTGTAATCTCTCGCAGCGGTTGAATCGGGAGCGTACTCCATCAAACTCATACCATGCGCAGGAGATTCTGCGGCGACGATTGCCGAACGAATTTTGCTGTTTAGCACTCTTGAGTCAAGCTGTGCTGCGATTTGGTCCGCCAATTCTTCGACCTCTCTCGTCAAAATTGTGCGAGGATTGTACTTGGTGAGCAACACGCCCAGGATGTTGAGATTTGGGTTGTAGAATCTCGTCACCGCATCGATGGTTTCTTTGAGCTGGCTCACTCCAAGTAGGCTCAGAATTTCTGGAATCATCGGAATGATCAAGTGATCCGAAGCAACATATGCATTGACGGTGAGTACATTGAGTGACGGCGGCGTGTCGATAATAATAAAATCATACGAATCACGCACACGAGCAATCATATCTTTGACCATAAACTCACGGCCCGATTTGTTGAACTCCAGCTCTGCTCCACTGAGCAAAATATTGGACGGCACGATGTCTACATTCCCTGAAGATTGAATCACATCCGCAAATTCTGCTTGACCTTTCATCGCATCGTAAATCGTCTTGGAATTTTCAATATCAATGCCAAAATAAAAGCCGAGGTTGCCTTGTGGATCAAGGTCGATGCCAAGTACTTTGAAATTTTTTGCGGCAAGCGCAGCAATGATCGAACTCGTGCTCGTCGTTTTTCCGACGCCACCTTTTTGATTGGTAAGCGTAATAACTGTTGCCATGTAAACCACCCTTCTAAGTAAATATGGATCTAAAGTATACTGCAAAAACACTATGAATCGAAATAATATGTGTGAAACTGCACTCTCTTGAATATTTTTCTGTCGTCGTAACTATTATACATTGATTATCCATTTTCTTCAATCCTATAATCGGTAAAGAATTGAAAAATAAAATTAAAAAAATACTTCTTTGTGTTCCTTATTATTCTTTGGACTTGGTCGATAAAGAGATAAGTGTATTTATACGCAATAAAGGAATCGTTAGGAGGAATTATGGCAATCAATTCCGTGAATACAACCAATACCAGCTCCACATATGGAGTGAACCGAAAAGGGCTTTCGGGACTTGCATCGGGCATGGATACCGATGAGATGATCAAAGGGATGACCCTTCGAACAAGAACAAAAATCGCAAAACAAAAACAAAATAAGCAAATGCTCTCATGGCAGGGCGATGCGATGCGCAATATTACTGACAAGCTGGGCAAATTATCGGAGAACTTTATGACTTTCCGTTCATCGACCAACTTGATCAGCCGTCGTTTTTTTGAGCGTACGGAAATTCAGGCGCAAGGAGCCAATGCGAGCAAAGTGTCCGTATCGGGCGTAGGCAGCGACAAGATTGAAGTCACACGCATCAAGCAGCTTGCAAGCGATACGAGTGTATCGACGAGCCGAGTGTCGAGCCTCGCTATGACGGGCAAAGAGATCGATCTCTCCGCAGACGCATCCGTGTCCAATCTGGAGGGGAAAAGACTCAACATCAAATACGGTGGAACGGAGAGCGTCATCACTTTAAGCGCAGATAAAGACTATAGCACGCCAGAAAAAATCGTCCAATCGCTCAACGAACTTCTTGCGGAACAAAATATCGGCACATCGGGCAAATTGTCGGACAAAGTACAATTTGAACTCGTACAGGAAAATGGCGAGGACAAAATCAAAATGTCCTACAAAGTTGCGGGCGATGGCAACAATATTGAAATCACAGGCGGTTCCCAAGAAGCGCTGGATATTTTGGGCTTTGAAAAAGGCGACAAGCTGACATCCGGCGACACGGAGTTTACAGGCAAAGCGATGGGCGAGTACAACACGAGCAAAACGGCAGCGGATCTGATCGGTGGCGCATCGATGACATTCAACCTCAACGGCGTACTCAAGACGATCAAATTGCCAAGCACGGGCGAGCTCAGCGATCCAGGATTTACTGTGGAGAAATTGGCGAATCATATCCAAAGCTCACTCGATGCAGTTTACGGCGCAGGCAAAATTCGTGTCAACCTCAAAGACAATGGATCGGGCACGATGAACAAGCTCGAATTTACAACAACCAATCCAAAAAAACCACTCGCAGATGGCGGGTTTGAAATTGATACCACTTCGACGCTAAAATTGACAGACGGCGACAAGAGCGTGCTCGATGTGCTTGGACTTTCCAAGGGAGCGAGCAACCGACTCAACTTGGAAGCAAGCATCAAGGACGCCGCTTTGCTCGGAATGGATCTGTCCAATGCAGAAGTAGACGACGACGGCAATATCAAATTCCAAATCAACGGCGTGGACATCGAGGGAATTACCGAGAACACGACGCTCCAAGAGCTGATGGACAAGATCAACGCCAACGAAAAAGCAGGCGTGCAGGTAAGCTATCTTGAGATGGCAGACAAATTTGTCATCACGTCCAAAGTTTCGGGCGAGAGCGGTAAGGTCGAAATGCCAGATGAACTCGCATCGGGCAAAACCAATCTTGCAGCGATGATTTTTGGCAAAGAATCCACTCGATCCTTGACCATGGGACAGGATGCTGAAGTGTCGATTCGCTACAAAGGAACGGGCGAAGAGATTACCTTGACAAGATCGACCAATTCGATTCAGCTTGAAGGAATGAATATCAACCTCAAAGGGACTTTCGGCTACTCGGAATCTGGAGAAGCCACTGAGACTGAAGCGATCACCTTTGCAGCAAGCGCAAACAAAACCGCTGTCACCGATGCGGTCAAAAAAATGGTCGAAGAATATAATGCACTCGTCGATCTTCTTAACACCGAGCTGACGACAAAACGCGACCGAAGCTATGCACCGCTGACCGATGAGCAGCGTGAGAATATGAAAGAAAAAGAAATCGAAAACTGGGAGAAAAAAGAGAAAGAAGGATTGCTTTTTGGAAACCCAGAACTTCGTGCACTCGCATCCGAATTGCGATTCGTGTTTGCAGGGGGAGGAAGCTCACTCGGGCTTAAATCAGCAACCACCTATAGAGACAACGGAAAACTCGAGTTCAACGAAAAAGATTTTTTGGCGGCGCTCGATAGCGACCCAGACAAAGTAAAAGAGTTCTTCACAGGCGGCGGAAGTTTTGGCGACGGTGCAATGAACAAGCTCAAAAATGTAGTCGATAAATATGCCAAAGCTAGTGGTTCATCTCGAGGAATCCTTGTGCAAAGAGCGGGCTCAACACTTTCTCCGCTATCGATGAGAGACAATGCCATCAGCAAACAAATCAGCGACATCGACAAAGTGATTGCGCAATTGGAAAGCCGACTATCCACCGAAGAAAAACGATACAACAAGCAATTCATCAACCTCGAAAAAATTGTGGCAAAGATGAATGCGCAAAGTGGATACTTGATGCAACAATTCGGACAGTAGGAGGTCAGTTTGAACGCATATCAGAACTATAAAGAACAGTCAATCTACACGATGACACGTGGCGAGCTATTGATCATGCTCTATGATGAGATAATCAAAAGGCTGACACGAGCAGAATTTGCAATACAAAATAACCAAATGGAGCTGTTTGACCAATCGATTCAGCGTTGCTCAGAGATCATTCGATACCTCAGCGACACTTTGGATCGCAAATATGAGATTAGCCAAGAGCTTGCGAGAATGTACGACTTTTTCCAAGTACAAATTGCAAGAATCATCGCAAGGAGAAACACGGAGCAAATCGCTGAGCTCAAAGAATTGGTCACCGAGCTTCGAGACAGTTTCAAAGAAGCAAACAAAGTGGCGAGGGTATGATGGAGAGAGGAATCAACGAGATCATAGAGATTGTAAGAGGCAAACAAAAGGTGATGAACGATATTCTGGCGCTGACCAAGGAGATTCAGGAATCCTTTGGAGAAAATGAATCCGAGCGTGCAGAACTCGCACTCGACCATCGGATGGAAAAAATTCTCGAAGCACAAGAATGCGACGAACGCATCGAAGAGATTTTTGACTATATGGATATCGGCGAAGCGCTTCGAATCACCCGAATTATGCGACTGCAAACAGCGCATATGAGCCTTACAACACAAGAAAAAATTCTGTTGGAACTGTACACCAGTATGAAAGCAACGGTGGATCTTGCCATTGCAATCGACAAAGAGATCAGCACCAAGATTGCAGGCAGACAATCCATCTATGCACAGCGCCATACAGAGATCACTTAGCAAACACCAATTAAATAAACTACCCAAGAGATAACCTAAGAGCAATCGAGGGTTATTTCTGTTTGCGAAAAAATTCTACGGAAAGAGTTTGATGAAAAAAATTGAATCCATCCGATTGGATTAGAGCTGCGATTTTGAGTGATCGGAGAGTATCATTTGATCGTATGGATTTGTGCTATTCCATTGATTTGCATTTTTGTAGCATATGTTTTTGTATAAATATCGAAAGTTGTAGTATAATAGGGATGTTGTACAATGCTTGCTAATTAGTGAGGCGTTCAAATGATGGCAATACATATACGATACGAGGTTTGACGTCAGATTTGATGTGCACATGGCGTATCGACTAGAAAGAAATCACCAAGTCAACGAGCTTGAAAGTTTATACAAAAAAGGAGCAAAAATGATCGAAATACTAAAAATAATTTTTTTGGGAATCGTCGAAGGGATCACCGAATGGCTGCCAATCAGCAGCACAGGACATATGATCCTCGTGGACGAGTTTTTGAAGCTCAGCGCTAGCGAAGAATTCAAAAAAATGTTCTTCGTCGTGATTCAGCTTGGGGCCATCATGGCGGTGGTTGTTTTGTACTGGAACAAACTGTTTCCGCTCAAAAAACGCAGCCCGCAAAGCGTCAAATCAGGAAAAAGTAAATGGAAAATCGACCGACAAGCCCTCGCACTCTGGGGCAAGGTGCTCGTCGCATCGCTTCCTGCTGCGATCATCGGTTTGCCGCTGGACGACTGGCTCGACGCAAAATTCTACAACTACCAGACCGTCGCGCTGATGCTGATCCTATATGGCGTGCTCTTCATCGTGGTTGAGAATCGCTCCAAAGGAAAAAAACCAGCAATCTCAAACATCAAGGACCTCACGATGAGAGAAGCGATCTTTATCGGGATTTTTCAAGTCCTCGCACTCATCCCAGGAACATCCCGCTCTGGGGCAACCATCATTGGAGGAATGCTCGCAGGCGTTTCGAGAAAAGTCGCCGCTGAATTTACATTCTTCCTCGCCATTCCCGTGATGTTCGGAGCAAGCTTGCTCAAACTCATCAAATTTGGCTTGGCGTTTACTCTTACAGAAATTGTGTTTTTGCTAGTCGGAATGCTCACGGCATTTTTCGTCTCCGTGTTGGCGATACGATTCCTCATGGGCTATATCAAAAAGCATAACTTCAAAATCTTTGGCTACTATCGAATCGCACTGGGAATCTTGGTGCTCGTGTACTTTCTAGTAACGAAGTAGTAGAGTGAAATTTCCAAAGTTTTTTGAACAATTCCGAATCGGTCGTAGTATTTTGGATATTTATATGGTAAAATAACTACAATTTATAAGTTGCTTGCCTTACATATGTGGAATAGAATATTTTTTCTGCCACATATGAGCGGACAGCAAGGATGTTGTTAGCGCAAGAGATTTTTTACTAGGAATAACAACTACAATCGATAGGCTTAGCGCAAATGGGTTTGCTTATGTCTGCTTGTGGAGCGAAAGGGGGACAATATGAGGTATGATTTTCATGACATTGCGGGGTACTCGACTTGGCGTGTGATCAAAGAGATTACAGAGGGCTGGTCGTCGGATCGCAAATACTATATTGAAACCAAGACGGGTGAAAAACTGTTGCTTCGTGTGGCAGATGCGTCGCTCAAAAAACAAAAGAAGCTGGAATTTGATCGAATTTCGGCGCTGAGCTCGACGAGTTTTCCGATGTCGAGACCGATTGCATTTGGGACTTGCAACGGCGGTGACTCGGTGTATATGCTGCTCACATGGGTTGAGGGGGTTTCGCTTCTTTCTAAATTGCTGAAGATGTCCACTGCGGATCAATACAGCACGGGACTTTTGGCGGGCAAAATGCTCCGAGAAATACACAATGTGCCAGTTGTGGACAAAAAAATTCAAACGCCAGAAGAGCGTCGTAACCATAAACTCGGCAAAATCAAAATTTACGAAACAAGCTACGTGCGTGTCGAGGGAGATT
>JBHBDS010000037.1:0-5792 GCA_041784625.1 Filifactoraceae bacterium | reverse complement strand
TATCTTTATTCACGATAGAGAGTATCTCCCCCTGTTTTTTTGGGGGAAAAATCTTGCCAAAAAAATACTCATAATATGTATCGATTAATATGCATCGATTTTTCTCCAGTTTTTTGGTTGCAATAGAATATCGTCCATGAAAAGCGGAGGAAACATTGGATGCTCCAAATCGAAAATACTGCAAATTGGATAACAAAAAAAGAAGGAAAAGAACACTCTTCCTTCTCATCTTCATCTATACCCGTGATGCAATCTCAATATCTAAAATACGGTTGAGGTAGCGCTTCATTTTTTGCTCTGCTTCCTCTGGAGAAATGTCTTTGGTACATACGCGATGCAAAATGCTCTCAAAAATAAATACGGTCATCTCACTCAATTCATCACGGTTGGCTGCGGCAATGGAACCCTCTTTGATCGCTTCATCGATTAGGATGAGGTTGCGCTCATGGATCGATTGACCACGTAGCATTTTTCGAATTACTTCTGGGTAATCATCATCTTTGATCGGATAGATGCAGTAGTACTCCGTCATATAATTTTCGAATCTTTTTTCCAGTTTTGGGAAAAACATTGCATAGAATATCTCTGCTCTTTGGAATGCAAAACGAGAGAAGCATTCCCATACTTTGTTGAATATGCCAAGCGCTGTCGTTTCGTCTTTGATATACTCAGGAAGTGCAGCAATATATACATCGAGGAATTTCATCGAAGAGAATAAAATAAGATGATCAATGTTTTCAAAATAGCTGTATATGGTTGCTGAGCTATATCCTGCGAGATCCGAAACCTTGCGTATCGTTACCTTATTAATTCCTTCCTCCATCATTATTTTTTCGGTGGCATTTACAAAGGAATTGATCGCACGTCTCTTATATTTCCCTTTGAAGTCAGATCCGATTTCACAAAAACTATTCATTTGTGCTCCTTTCGTCCCGTAATCTTTCTTAACTCCTCTGCTTTATTTACTAAAAATGTATTTATTTGCAATAATTAATTTTTACTGCGTTTATAGAACGCAACATTTATCCAATTCAATTTTTGAAATTATTTATTGTATTGTCAAATTCGCAGAAAACGTTTTGAAACATCCGAATAATAATATACTTCTACATATGTGGATTATATAATGTTTACAGCGTTTTGGCAATAGCAAAAATTGGTCATTGACAAAGTTTTAATCGGACAATTAGCTGCATTTTCTCTCAGATAGCGATTTCCCGTTGAAAAATTTTTCAAAAAATTTTTTTATTTATGTTGCAGAATTATATCAATACTGTATTCTGTTTTTTTTTTTTTTTAATTTCCTTAACTGTCTTGTTTTGGTAAACTATATTGCTGCTTTTCACAAAAAAGAATTTGTTTTATCCAATATCATCTATCGTCGGTTGCTTGCATATCACTCAATGAATTTGTGATCCATCAGCCTCAAAAATTATTTTGTCACATAATAAAAATAAAGCATCTGTTCAATTTATTTTTTTATTGAACACCTTATTTGATTAAATGTGAAACGCACAGCTTCTATGCAATGACATTTCTTTTTGTCATCTCATATCACTCTGTGCGTTATCGAATAATTAACAAGTTGTAATAGATTTTTATTCGAGTATTATCGTGGGATAATATCTCCAATAATCTCCTCTAGATTTAATACGCTGATCAATCTTCCTTCGTGTGCGATGACTCCCTTGGTGATGCGAAGATTTTCTCCGCCAACGGATTTGTCGGCTTGTTTGATGCTGTCTGTTTTGACTCGTACGATCCCATTTACTGCGTTGACACGGTATGCAATGTTCATTCCCTCGTAGTCAGTCAGTATGAACAAATCTTTTGGATTTTTTTCGATCATACTGTTGTGGATAAAGGATGGGAGCGAAATCACGGTGTAGAGCACATCTCTTGGCTTGAACAATCCTTCAACCATCGGATGCGAAAGCGCAGCTGGTGTTACCTCCTGCACCGTCATAATTTCTCGAATGTATTCTACTTCGATTCCGAAAGCTTTTTCGTTGATTATAAATTCCATAATTTCCAGCTCTTGGTTTACGGAAATATTTTCGTTGATTGAATGATTCATTTTCTCCTCCTCTAAAACACAATTTCATCTCGTCCAAATACTTTGATTTTGACGAGTCCCGTCTCGACATCCATCGACATCGTGCGTGCGTAGTTTGCACCAGTATCTTCCTTTAATAAGCGGATTCTTTCAGCGGATAGGATCTGCTTCACGGCAATGGCGTTACGGTCACCAATGTTCCCGAGCGCCGATTTGTCGGGAATGTCAAACATTCTTGCGCCCCCAGCAATTTTGGCGACGAGTCTTGCTCGCACTGCGCCGAATGCTTCCATTTTTCGGATCGTTTCTCTTATCCCTGTGTCTGCATATTTGAACACATTATCTACATTCCCTTTGGGAGCATCTGGTAGCATGATGTGTACCATTGCGCCGAGTTTGATCATTGGATCGTAAAGACAGATTCCGATGCATGAGCCGAGCGCATAGGTGATGATGTTGCCGCTTGCTCTTGCTTGTTTCATATCCGCAATGCCAACGATATATTGCTTAATCATGCTTTATGTCTAGCTTTTGGAACAGATAATTGAGCGATTTTACATCTGGAAGCAAAATCAGATTGCTCTCAAGCTCTTGATTATCCATTATCAGCTTTCCTCCTATCGTCAGGATTTTGTTGGATTCATAGCCATATTCGACCATCGGAACCGCAAGGATTCCGCCCAGCATATTGATGGAAATTCCTGGCACCGAAAGTGTTGCGGTAATTCCTGCGAGTGATGTGATCGCATTCATATACGATGAGATAATAATATTTCCTACTTCGATGATGGCGGAGATTTCCATCTCGCTCATCTGGAAATAGTTGTCGATTTTTTCCGCAAGAACTCCTTGAAGCATCACGTTCATCGAGTCAAGTTCTTGAGTGTAGAGCATGATACCGTTGATTTCTCCCGAAACTCGGCTCATTACCCCAGCAACGATTTTTTCTGCGCCGCCCATTTTTTTGATCGCTTCATTGTAGCCAAGAATCGATACTTCTGGCATTGACATTTTGATTTTTGTATTGAGCATCGTGGAAAGTGCGGTTGCTGCATTTCCTGTTCCGATACTTCCAATTTCTCTAAGTACATCGAGTTCTAGCGATGTCATCTGTTCGTAGCTTGTTATACTCATGTTCTATCCTCTCAACGAATTAATAATGCCTTCGACCTCATCGGAGGTGGTTACCATTCGAAGCGCAAATTGATACGCTCTTTGTGTCTCGATCAGCTGAGACATTTCTTTTGCAAAATCCACATTGGATGTTTCGACAATTCCTTGCTCCACAACGACATCTTCTCGAATTATTGGCGTGCCATTTTTGTCCACAGGGATCATTCGGTTGCCGCCGACGCTTCTCATATCGCTGTAGTTGTCGAATTGGAACACGGCAATTTTTTGCGCCAAAGTCAGCTCGATTTCTTTGTCATCTTTTTTTGCCGAATCTTTTTTGCTTTCATCTACGACTTCTTTGGCTACTTCGATCGGCTGCTTATCTTTACCCACAACGAGATATCCGTCTTGGTTTGCAAGATAGAATTTGTCGTCGTCTTGTTTGGATAGGAAAAAACTTCCGTCTCTCGTATAAGAAATCTCGTTGCTGTTTGGCAATTTTAGCCCAAACAATCCTTCGCCGATGATGGTGAAGTCGTATTCGCCGTCGGTTTGATTGTATGCGCCTGGGCTCATATTGATGTCGGTTTTTTCGATTTTTACGCCGACTCCTGTTTTTAGTTTTGTATCGCTGCCCTGTGGTGCGTTCATATTGGTGTAAATCAGGTTCGAAAATGTGCTGGATTTACTTTTGTAGCCATCCGTGTTGATGTTGGCAATGTTGTTGGCGATAATATCCAATTTTTCTTGTTGGCTTATCGCTCCGACTGCGCCTGTATAAAAAGATAAATTCATACCGCCTCCTATAGTCTTCCAATTTCTGTGGTTGCTTTTGCCATGAGCTGATCGTATATTTTGATGACTTGCGCCGCACTTTGGATCGCGCGCTGGCTGGTCATCATTGCTGTCATTTCAGATACCATCGAAACATTGGATCGCTCCAGTGTGTGCTGAATCATTGCGCTATTTGTTTCTCTTGCGCCTTGCCCTCGGAACAGTCCCGATGGTGTTTTTTGTAGATTGTCGTAGTTGTCAAAATCAACGACTCGAATTTTGCCCAAATTTCTTCCATCTTCTGTGTTGATGGTTCCATCGGTGTCGATTTTTACTTTGTCGGTATTTAGCAAAATGGGTCCTGACTGCCCCATTATTCTCCCGATGCTCGGAAGTGCTAAATATCCCTCCCCATCAATGATGAAGCTCCCGTTTCTCGTGTATTGCTCTCCACTGGATGTTTGCACAACGAAGAATCCTTCTTGGCTCAGCGCTACATCGAGCGGATTGCCTGTTTCTTCAAATGCGCCTTGCTCATAACTGACTTGGGTTTCTTGGGCTGTACGAATTTTGGAGAGATTGTTTAGTGCTAAGCTTGCGCCAGAACCTTTATTCCCCAGCCGATACTGCATTTCATTTTGAAAGGTACTCGACACCATGGTGTCTTTCTTGTATCCAGGTGACGAAACATTCACCATATTGTTACTTATCACATTGAGGTTTCTGTTTTGAGTTAAGACTCCTGATGTTAAATTGTATAATCCTTGTAACATATTTCATCCTTCCCCCAGAGCGTCACCCTGAGTATCTTAGTGCTGAATATATTCTTGCATTGAACCGCGCAATTTTTTGAGCGCAGTTGCATGAATTTGTGAAATTCTCGGTTCGCTTACATTGAGTATTGACGCAATTTGCTTCATGCTCAAATTTTCTTGGTAGTACAGATTAATCACTGATTTCTCTCGATCTCTGAGGTGGCTTAGGCTTTCTCTGAGATTTTGATCCAGTTCGTTGTCGAGCAATATGCTCTCTGGTGTTCCATCCGCTTCTACGGACGAAATCTTTTTGAACTCTGAAATTTCTCCTGCTTCCTCCATAATCGTGTCAAGGGACAAAAATCCAAAAACATTGCCTTTGGACGATTGTTCCAAATATTTTTGGACGCTTACGCCCATAAAATTTGCTACTTCATCTGGAGTTGGCATTTTACCATTTTTCGCATAAAGCGCTTCGGTCGCTGCGTTGATATCCTTGTTGGCTTTTCTCACGCTTCTTGGCACCCAATCCTGCTTCCTTGCGATGTCGATGATCAGTCCTCGAATACGCTTTGAGATATAGGTCTCAAATTTTACGTTTTTGTCAAGGTCGAACTTGTCAATTGCTTTGAGTACGGCGATCACACCTTCGTTTACGATGTCGTCGATCTGCGTGAAGCTGATGTAAACATCTCTCATCTGGTGGGCAATCACTCGGATCGTGTCGATGTATCGAAGAACGATCTCTTGTTTAATTTCCTCGTTATGAGTCCATTTGTACTCCATTAACAGTTCTTCATTACTTTTGAATTCCATTTCATTACAGTAATTCATCTCTATTCTCCCATACTATGCCGATTTATGGTCGATTTGCCCCATTCGGATCGTTTCCTTACGATACGTCAGGGTGACACCGATAAACCCGCTGAATTCCCTGAGCTTCTAGTAGATTCTCAGAGCAGTTAACCTTCTATATTACCAATCGCTTGTATCTGAACATTGTTTGCAATTTCATTGAATGATAAGACGTACACATTAGGATAAAATTGCTCAATCAGCCTTGCAAAATAGATTCTCACAACGTGACTTGTCAG